>JBEPVH010000001.1:0-12192 GCA_041691115.1 bacterium
CTTCTTCTGCCAGGCGCCGATGACAGCACCCTGGGGGTCGGAGAAGACAACCATGCGGCCTGAGGACATGACGTCCATGACGGGCATGAGAATCGTGCCGCCATTGGCTGTCACCCGCCCCGCCAGGGCATCGATGTCGTCGGTCGCGATGTAGGGACACCACATCGAGGGCATGGATTCCTGCTGTAGCGGACCGATGCCCGCGATCTCGGCGCCGTTGAGGGTGGGCATGCGGTAGCCACCGGCGTCAGCACCAAGGTCTGCACCCGGCGCCCAGCCGAACAACTCGCCATAGAACGCCAGAGCGCCGTTGACGTCGGACGTCGAGAGGTCTGCCCAGTTGTTGGTTCCGGGAGCGTTGCTCGGCGCCTTGACGCCTTCTGTGATCGAAGCCTCGGTCATGGATCGTGCCTCCAGTAGGGGGTAGGGGAGGCCGACCCTATCAGGACGGTTTGGGCGGCTGATGTCCGCGACATCAAGGAACACTGGAGGGGTGCTGCTTCGCCGCGTCAAGACTCCCGCCGCCTACGCCCGGCATCTGGCGCACATGATCGTCAACACCAAGGGCATCGAGCCGGGGATGGAGGTCACCGTCGGCGACGACGTCATCAAGGTGGTGACGACATCGGCGTTCGACATGCGCTCGGACTCACTTGCCTACCGGCCGCTGACCATCGTGGCCATGAACGACGCTGCCATGGGCGATCCCGATGTCGTGCCATCCGCCGGATTTCGCGATCCAACCCCTGCCGAGGTCGAGCGCTTCGCCCGCATCGCGGACGCCGCGCGCATCGGCCTGATGGATCAGATCAGCTAGAGGCCCAGAGAATCCATCTCAGGGCGCTGCCGCGTGGCAACGGCAATGGTTCGCGACACAGGACGCGGCGCGACAATGCGCGCTGCCGGCTGCGAGAACGATTGTGCGTCCGGAGCAGCGCGTTCGTGGCTGAGCGTTGCCGACGGCGTGCGCATTTGCAGATGAGGTCCGGCAAGACCCTTGCCGCCGACGCGCTCGAGGATGTCGTTGCGCTGGCGCATGCCGCCGCGCGACCAGCGCTTGAAGTCGCGATTGCGGATGGCCAGGTAGGCACCCAGGATCGTCGGCACCGCCAGCACCAGAGCATTCACGGGAAACAGCACCACGATGGGGATCGGTGCAACCAAGAAGCCGAATGCCAAGAGTGTCGCCTCGATGCAGAATGCGGGCACACGTGAGCGTTGGTTGAGCCAGTCATCGAAGAACGTCGCTGCCTTGCTGCCCGCCTCGGCTTTGCGCGTCACCCAGCGAACGATCCGCGGCACGCCCTTGGCGTTGGGGTCGGATTCCATCGGGGGCAGTGGATCCTCGGCGACATCGCGGCGCTGATGCGACTGCGGACGCGACCAGTAGGTGATGTCGCGGTGGTACGCCGCGCGCAGCGCGTTGGTGGCCATGGGAACCTTGGAGCAGATCCAGTTGATGGCCAGCACCGTGCCGGGGGCGACGCCGCCGATGACGGTGCCGGCGATGACGGCGACACCGATGATGTCGCCGGGGAGTGAGGAGCGCTCGAACAGCCAGTCACCCGGGATCTGCGCCAGAACTCGAAGCGGCGAACGCCGCGGCTGACCGTCGGCACGGGGCGGCGGCCCGTCATGCGTGTCGAGGAATCCCCAGAAGGTGCGGCGATGGCGCCGCGGCTCAGGCGGAGCCGGGTTCGCGGCGATCGCGTCGGTCGAGTTCACACCGCAACCCTGCCACACGACAAGGGGGTACCGCTGGCGCGACAGGGTGGTGTCGCCGGAGGCATCGACCCTTGGCGCCACAGGAGGACTTTCCATGATCAACCGCCATCGCATCCTCAACCCCGACAGCCCTTCGTCGTCCGACACTGCCATGGTGCTTCTCGGTCTTCTCGGCATCGCTCTGATGGGCTGGGTCATCGAACTCGCCGTTGCAGTGGCTCCGCCAGTGGTCACAGCCGTTGCCCTCGCCATGGCAGTCATCGCCGTCACCAGTCGCGGCACTCGCTAGCTCGCCGCCAGTTCAGTCTCGATGCCTGAGATCCCGTCGAGCATGTCGCGGCGCAGGTCGTCCAGCGACTCGGCAACATCGCCGGCGGTCTTGGTCATGGACGTGAGGCTGGCCTTCATGCCGCGGACGCGATTCAGCGCATTGCGCATCCCGTCGATGCGGGCACGCACCATGGCGATGTCGATCTCGTTGACCTGATTGGCGCCGGCATGCTGCGCCAGCGAGCGCGCCAGGCGAACTGCCGTCTCCAGAGCCAGAGTGTCTCCGGACTCGGGATCGAACTCGCAGACGATGTCCTCGCCGTGCAGTTGCAGCGGAGCCGCACCGGCGGGGGCGCAGCCGGGAGCGAACACGGCGAGTGCCACCGACGCCGACCGATTGGCGCGAGCACCTGCCAGTTCGGCGGTGACCTTGGGCCAGCCCAGGCTGCCCGACTTCAGTTCGATGGCGACGCGGGCCTGAACACCACCTGTGTGCGCGGGGTTCACGTGAAGCAGCAGGTCGCCCTTCTTGCCGCGCACCGAGTCGCCGATGGATGTCGACGTGTCTTCGACGACGTCGCCGAGGGGCCGCGCCAGTGCAGCCAGCGTTTCGAACACGACAGTCTCGAAGTCGCCACCCTTGGCGGCACTTCTCGAGCGTTCGTCACTGCGTGCCGTGCGTGCTGCCTCCGCGGCCGTCATGCGCTCGGCGATGGATGCCAGCGCCTCGCGCACCTCGGTGCGGAAACCATGTAGCGGCGAACCCTCGCGCTCAGGATTGAGGAGCGTGGCAAGGCGAGCGGAGTCGCCATCGAAGTAATCGCCCAGAAGGGCGCGAATCCTGCCAATGGCGGAGTCGCGGCGCTCCGGGTCGAAGACATCCTTCATAAGACGGTTGAGCGTCCCACGGTCGCCGAAGTAGCGCTCCATGGTCTGTGGCAGGCGGCCCGTCTCATCGCCGAATGTCTCGCGCAGAGATGTGGCCAGTGCATCGGCGGCCGTCTCCGACGTGTCGTCCATGCGCGCAACCACGCGCTCCAACTCGCGCTGCATGTAGTCGACGTTGATCGTGACCCCTGCCTGAGACAGGGCGACAAGGCCGACCTTGAGGGCGCGTTCACACGTCGCTGCCCACTCGTCGGCGGGCTGGGTGGAGAGGTAGGCGGCGGACTCGGCGTCGTGAACGACAAGCCTGTCGACGCTGACCGCATCGCCGTTGATGGCGACGGAGCTGAGTTGGATGACGGGTGCTACCTGGGTCATGGTGATCTCCTCAGGCGGCGGAATAGACGCCTGCGGCGATCGTGGAAGGCCCCGGCGACAGCTGTCTGTCGCGATTGCACCGTTGGCCGTGATTGCTCAGTCGGCGATCTCGAGCCCGACGACCCCCAGGACGATGAGCAGGATGCAGAACACCTTGAGGGCCGATGCCGACTCGCCGAGCATGGTCATGCCGATGCCTGCGACCACGGCGGTGCCGACACCCGACCAGATGGCGTATGTGGCCGACAGCGAGATCGTCTTCAGCGCCAGCGCCATGAAATAGGTGGACGCCACGTAGCCGGCAATGGCCAAGGCCGTTGGCCAGAACCTGGTGAAACCGGCCGAAAAGCGCAGCCCGAGGGTTCCCGCGATCTCCGTTGCGATGGCACAACTGAGCCAGATCCAGCCGATCATGCGGCCATCTCCGCCACCCGACGCTCAACCGACATGGGCTCAGGGTGGCGTACGAAGGTGGTCACGCGCCGAGACGCTACCACCGCCAGCGGGAGCGACCGCTCTTCTCCGGCGGCGGCGGAGGCCCCGATAGACTGCCGGGATGCGTTCGCCGCAGACCCGCCTGATCGCCGCCGTCACCGTCGTCGTCCTGGTGGTTGTCGCAGCCGTCGTTCTGGGCATCAGCCGTCGCACAACTGACGCTCCGGCCACACCGGCGGCGTCAGCATCAGCATCAGCGCACTCCAGTGGCTCTGCCGGTACCTCGGCGGCGGCAACAGCAGCGGCGTCCGCCAATGCATGCGCAACACCGGGGACGCCGCCCACGGGCACCGTGGCAGCCAACTTCGCGACGGCGCTGGCATTCGCGCCGGACGGCCGCCTCTTCATTGCTGAACGCGGGGGACGCATCCGCGTCGCTTCGGGCGCCGGTGTCAGCACGTTCGCAACGGTGGCAACTGTCACGACGGAGCCAGGCGGCGGTTACTCGGAGCGTGGCCTCCTGGGGCTCGCGATCTCACCGACATTCGCAACCGACAGATATGTCTACGCGTACTTCGACCGCCCCAACCGAGCGACCCAGGACATCGTCAGGTTCACCGACTGTCATGGCGTCGGCCAGTCCGCCAGGACCATCGTCACCCTGCCTGCGGGCGACGACTGCTGCCACAAGGGCGGGCGCATCAAATTCGGACCCGACGGCAAGCTCTACGCCACGATAGGCGACGAACACAGCGCGGGCACGGCGCAGAACAAGAGTGATCTGCGCGGCAAGATCCTCCGCTACAACCCCGATGGATCCGTGCCTGGTGACAATCCGTTCGGTAATGCGGTCTGGGCCTATGGGCTGCGCAATCCCTTCGGTCTGGGATTCGCCCCCGACGGAACCGCGTGGATAACGAGCAACGGTCCGTCGGGTGACGCCGGTTCACCGGGCACCGGCTACGACATGATCCTCTCCGCGTCGAAGGGCACCGGCTTTCAGTGGCCCTACTGCTACGGCTATTCGCATCCCATCGGTTCGCACGGTTGTGCCGGTTTGCGCGGACCCGCCTGGTCCAGTGAGAACTCCACCGTTGTACCGACGGGCGTCACCTACGTTGATGGCAGCGGGCCCGCCGCCATGCGCGGTCACGTGGTCTTCTGCACCTACGACGCCGGTGGGCGCATCCTTACAGGAGGGTCCCCTGGCAGCGTCAGCGGTGGCCCCGCCAATTGCCGCCTCGACATCGTGGAGGGGCCCGATCATGCCGTGTACTTCTCTGATGAAGGGCATGTCTACCGTCAGGCCTGACAGATGATGGGAGCGTGGGGGCGTTTTGTTCATGCCCATCGCCTCCTGGTCATGGCATGTGTCCTGGCTCTGGCCGCCGTATCTGTTGTTGTCATGGTTCGCGGCGGCACGCTCTCGGACACGCCTGACCTGACATTCGAGTCGATAGCGGGCGCCGACCTTCTTGACGACTCGTTCCCGGCCCCGTCGGTCGTAACGCTGGTTTTCAGCAACTCCAACCTCATGGCAAGCGATCAGCGTTTCGTCGCCGACATGAATACAGCCGTCGCGACGTTGCGCACGGATCACCGCGTCGCAATGGTGGTGTTGCCGGGCGATGATCCGAAGACGGCGGCGGCGATGACCTCCCGCGATGGCCACGCCGCGATTGTTCACGTGACGCTGCGCGAGGGTTGGACCGACGCACGCAAGGACTTCGCGGAACTGCGGAGCGAGGTGGCGTCGACCGAACTCACCGTTGAGGCGACGGGCACAGCGGCGATTCAGTCGGCTTTTGATCACTACAGCCAGTCAGACCTGCAGCGAGCAGAATTCGTGGCGCTTCCGGCGGTGTTGCTTCTGCTGCTCCTAGTTTTCGGGTCGGTGATGTCCGCCTTCCTCTGCCTCGTCATCGGTGCGTTGGCAATCGTCGTGGGCCTGGCGGGCGTGTTCGGCCTCAGTCACTTCACGAGTGTCTCGACTTACGCCATCAACATCGTCACACTCATTGGCCTGGGCGTCGCCATCGACTATTCGTTGTTCATCACATCGCGATTTCGCGAGGAACTGCACGGTGGCGCATCGGTCGGCGATGCGCTCGAGACAACGATGGCCACCGCCGGACGGGCCATCGTCTTCTCCGGACTCACCGTGACAGTCGGCCTCTCCGGAATGCTCGTCTTCCAGGGATCGTTCCTGGTATCGCTGGGCATCGCATCGTCAGTTGTGGTCATGGCATCAGTGCTGTTCGCTGTGACGTTTTTGCCGGCAACGCTGTCGTTGCTGGGTCATCGTGTTGATGCGCTGCGCATCCCGCTCCCGTCGCTGGGCAGCCGCGGCAACATGTGGGAGCGCATGGCCAACGCTGTGATGCGCCGCCCGTGGATGTTCCTGCTGCCGGCAGCGGCGGCGCTGCTCCTCGCCGGGTACCCGTTTGCACACATGGAGTTGGTTTCCAACTCTGTCGGCCAATTGCCGGCGACTGCCGAGGCGCGCATCGGTTTCAACAAGCTGGCATCCGATTTCCCTCGCGCTGGACGGTCTCAGATCGACGTGGTTGTTGCCGCTCCCGCGGGATCGGGTGTGCAGCCACCCGACGCGACAGCACTGCGGGCACGACTGGCGGCCATGCCCCATGTCATTGATGTCGAGGCCCGAACCGCTACCTCACCGCGCCCGCTGACCGACCTCGTGGTGCTGACCGATCTGGATTTTCAGAGCGCTGAGGCGCGCACCATGATCGACACCATCCGGGCTGACGACGGGGTTGCGGCCGCCGACGTGTATGTCACCGGCAATGCGGCCATCGACCTGGACTTCGTGGCCTACATCCGCGACCACATGTTTCTTGCCGCAGCGATCGTCATCAGTGCGACGTTGCTGCTGCTCTTCGTTCTGTTGCGCTCGGTCGTGCTGCCTTTCAAGGCGGTTCTGATGAATCTGCTGTCGGTGTCGGCCGCGTACGGTGCCCTGGTATGGACCATTCAGGACGGGCATCTGTCGTCCCTGCTGTCCTTTGAAGCTGCACCGATTGATCCGACGCTCCCGGCGATCATGTTCTGTCTCATCTTTGGTCTTTCGATGGACTATGAGGTCTTCCTCCTCAGCCGGATCCAGGAGTCCTACCAGGAGACAGGCGACAACCGCACTGCCGTGGCCCACGGACTCGCCGTCAGCGGCAAGCTCATCACCGGAGCCGCCGGAATCATGGTTGTGGTGTTTGCCGCCTTTGCGCTGGCCTCGGAGGAGGTGGTCATCAAGGCAGTCGGGCTGGGCATCGCTACCGCCGTGCTCGTCGACGCCACTCTGGTCAGGGCCATCGTCGTCCCTGCGTTGATGCGCCTTCTGGGCAACGCCAACTGGTGGGCACCGGCGTGGGCTCGGCGGCGCGCCTGAGCGTCTTTGTCCCTGGTATGTCCGGGAGTTGGCGCTATGCTTGCCGCGACATGCATCCCGTTACGTCCGCTGCCGCCTGCACCCTCGTGGGGTCTCTGTGGCATGCGTGGGCGGCGGGTGCTGGAGGGCGAAAGCCCGTCTCCTGATCCGGCGGACCCCGTGTGGTCAGGCCTGGCAGGAGTTTCCCGCGTGGCGCTGACGCGCCCGCCGGACCGCGTAACCGCGGCGACCGGCATCGCATTCACCCTCCAAGGAATCCCATCACATGTCTGTTGATACCCACGACTCGCCACGGACCATCACCTGGTCACCGGCTCCGACACTTGGCGTTGAGCAGGAATTGCACACAGTCGACGAGACTGACCTCGACCTTGTGTCGGCGGCGCCCGCGATCATCGAGACGCTGCATCGTGACCACGGTCTGGAGACACACGTCCACACGGAATACATGTCGAACACCATTGAACTCACCACGCCGCCGTCGGTAACGGTTGGCGAGGCGGTCAGCTCGCTGCGCCGGGTTCATGGTGTGGCGGCACGTGTTGCTACAACCGCGGGAGTCCTGCTTTCACCGATATCGATCCATCCATTCGGCGACCCTGGCGCCCAGACGGTCACGGACACACCCCGCTACCACAGCGCTCTGGACCGTGAGCAGAGCATCGGCCAGGAGCAGCAGATCATCGGCGTGCACATACACGTGGGCGTACCCGACGGTGACGCAGCGGTGCGGGCCATGGATGAGTTGGCCCGGCTGACGCCGCTGTTCGTGGCCTTGGCAGCGTCGTCGCCGTTCCACCGCGGCGCCGACACAGGATTCGAGTCCTTCCGTCCGATGCTCGGCGACCGCCTGCCGCCGGCAGGTGTGGCGCCCCATTTCGACACGTGGTCCTCCTTCGAGACCTGGTACGACGGCATGGCCGCCACCGGCTACGTCGGTGCTCTCACCGACATCTGGTGGGACGTGCGGCCGTCGCGCCATGGCACCGTCGAACTCCGCGTCTGTGACGGGCCGACGTCGTTCGAGCGCATCGCAGCGCTGACAGCTCTCGCTCAGTGCGCCGTCGCGGCGACACTGGATCCCACCACGCCGCGGCATGTCCTGCCCACCGATCTTCTCCGGCTCAACAGGTTCGAGGCGCAGCGCTACGGAACCGATGGCGCGGTGTCTCTTGAGGCGTCCACTCCACGGCGTCCGATTGCCGAACACATCGAGGCGGAGGTGGCCAGGCTGTTGCCGGTCGCCCGCCACCTCGGTTGCGAGGCTGAGCTATCGTCCCTTTCCGCCATGGTTCGCCAGGGCTCGTCGGCTCGCCACCAGCGCCAGGCCTTCGTCGCCGGTGGCATGACGGGTGTGGTCCGTGGCGCCATTGCCGAACTCAACTCAGCGGAGGGACTGGGCGCATGATCACCGTCGGCTTCACGCTCGACCTGACCCATCCAGATGGCTCGACGCCGCAGGTCTCACAGGACCGCGCCTACGTCACCGCCATCGAGAATGCGGGGGCGGCGCCTCTCGTCATCCCGCCGCTGCGGAGCGAGACGGCGCTGCGCCGTCTCTACGACGCGTGCGATGCGCTGGTACTTCCGGGCGGCCGCGATGTCGACCCAGCGCTCTACAGTCAGGAGCCACATCCCCGCACCAAGCCCATCGCTGCGCTTGCCGAGCAGACGGAGCTGACGCTGCTGCAGTGGGCACTCGATGAAGGTATGCCGCTTCTCTTGATCTGCCGCGGCATGCAGTTGCTCAACGTTCACCTGGGCGGCACTTTGCATCAGCACCTAGCCGACGACCCCATCGCTCACAACCAACCGCTGGTCGCCGATCCGGTCCACGGCATCACGCTGCATCCCGAGTCGGAGTTTGCCCGTATCGCGGGCACGACAACGCTCGACGTCAACAGCTCGCACCATCAGTCGATCGCCAGGCTCGCCGACGGCCTCATCGTCACGGCCCGCGCCGATGACGGTGTCATCGAGGCGCTCGAGATGCCGGCCCATCCGTACCTCGTTGCTGTGCAGTTTCATCCCGAGGTCATGACGACGGGTCATCCCTGGGCGGGGGCACTGTTCAGTGATCTCGTCACCGCGGCCCAGGGTGCGGTCCCCGCATGAGCCGGCCGCCGACGTCGGAGAAGGCAGCGCGATTCACCGAATCGGTGATCCGAGAGATGTCACGCCTGATAGCGCTGCACCATCCCGCTGACGGCATCAATCTGGCACAAGGATTTCCCGACTTCGCAGCGCCGCAAGCGATCAAGGACGCGGCCTGCGCCGCCATTCAAGCTGACATCAACCAGTACGCGGTGACGTGGGGCAGTCCCTCGATGCGTCAGGCGGTTGCTGTCAAGGCGAACCGCTTCTACGACATGGATGTCGACGCCGACCGCCACGTCACAGTCTGCTGTGGCGCCACCGAGACCATCGTGGCAACGATGCTGGCCGTCTGTGATCCCGGCGATGAGGTGGTGATCTTTGAGCCGTTCTATGAGAACTACGGCCCTGACTGCATCGTCGCTGGAGCGGTGCCTCGGTACGTGACGCTGCATGCGCCCGACTGGCACATCGACATGGATGAGCTGCGCAGTGCTTTCAGTTCCCGAACACGCGCCGTCGTCATCAACACGCCGCACAATCCCACGGGCAAGGTCTTCTCGCGTGCCGAATTGGAGGCCATCGCCGCGTTGTGCATTGAGTTCGATGCCCTGGCGATCACCGATGAGATCTACGAGCACATCGTGTATGCCGGCGAGCACATCCCCATCGCCACACTGCCCGGCATGCGGGATCGCACCATCACCATCTCGGGACTGTCCAAGACGTTCGCGGTGACGGGATGGCGGCTCGGCTACGCCATTGCGTCCGAGGAAATCAGCAACGCGATTCGCAAGATGCACGACTTCCTCACCGTCGGTGCCGCGGCACCGTTGCAGGCCGCCGCCGCGGTGGCTCTCGCCTTTGACGATGCCTACTACCGCGACATGCTTGACGGTTATCGCGGCCGTCGCCAGTACATGCTCGAGACCCTTGACCTCTGTGAATTGCCCTATTCGCCGCCTGATGGGGCGTACTACGTGACCGCTTCGATTGAGAAATTCGGTCTTGATGACGTCGCGTTCACATCACGATTGATCACAGAACTCGGTGTCGCCGTTGTTCCGGGCAGCAGTTTTCATGCGGCGCCGGGAGGCGGCAGCCAGATGGTGCGCTTCGCCTTTCCCAAACGCCCGGAGACGCTGGCGGGAGCACGCGAGCGACTTTTGTCGTTGCATAAATGGGCACCTGGAGTCGGCGCAGCCACCTGACAAATTTGGTACACCGATGCGAGCATTGGAGAGCCGCACAGATTTCTGGAGGCCACCAATGCTCCTGCTCATCCTTCTAATAGCCCTGCTCTTGATCGTCGCGGTCGGCGGTGGCGGTTATTACTACCGTTCGAATTACGGCCCCGGTGGCGTTGTCACCACGACGGGTGGAGACGGCGGGACCGGCGTCATCCTTGGCGTCGTCTTTGTTCTCGTCGTCATCGGTGCCCTGCTGTTCGCAGGCGCCAATATGAATTGGTTCTCGTCGTCGTCGCCGGCACCGTCGAATACGGTGACTAACTCGGGCGGCAGCGGTTCCGGTACTGACAGCGGTACCTCCGGCAACGGCTCCGGTACCGGCAGCAGCGGCAACACCACCACGATGCCCGCCGCATCGGCACCTGCGGTGCCGTCATCGGCGCCTACTCCGTAACTCGTCAGCTGACGCGCGCGGCGATGGCCTGAGCCAGGCGCATCGCCGCGCCGTCACCCCTGCCCAGAAACAGTGAGGGCTCGGTGAGTTCCACCTCAATCACCATCGGGGAGCCGTCGTCATCGCGAACGATGTCGATGCGGGAGTAGAGGAGGGGTTCGGGGAAAGCCGGCAGCGCCTTAAGTACCCGCTCCGCCAGATCACTCTCGTCGTCGGCGACGCTGCGCGCGGTGATGTGCTCGCCCGCAAACAGGCCGTCGACAGTCTGCCCGCCCGGCGTCAGGACGGGGCCCTTGCGAATCGCATGGGAGTAGGCACCATCGATGTGGACAACCGCGGTCTCGCCGGCATCGTCCACCGATGAAACGTAGCGCTGCACCATCACGTGGCGGCCCGCATCGAGAAGCCGCTGGGCATGGGCGCGAGCTGCATCGAGTGTTGCCACCGTGTGGCGCTCCGTGTCCTTGGCTCCCGCCGAGATGACCGGCTTGACGACACACTCCGCGTCCGGAAGCGCCACGGAATCGCCGGGCGCCAGCCATGTCGTGGCCACGACGGGGATCCCCGCGGCCTCGAGTTCGCGCAGATAACGCTTATCGGTATTCCATGCAATGACCTGCGCCGAGTTCATGACGTGCGGCAGTGCCGCTGTCCACGCGACGAACGCGTCGCGACGCGGAGCGTAGTCCCAGGTGTCGCGGATGACGACGCTGTCGTAGGCGGTCCAGTCCGCGCCGGAATCCCACACAACGGCTGTTGCATCGACTCCGAGCCCGGCGAGCAAACCGACGAGCGGCGCGTCGTCTTCTTCAAGCTGGGGGAACAGCGAGCACGTCGCCAGAGCGACGCGGGGACGTGCCACGTTACTTGCGGCGTATGTCCTGGAAGGGATCGCGTGGCGGCGGTGCGCCCAGGAAATGCGTTGCGTCAGAAACGATGGACGATGGGTGCATGACGTCTGCTTCCAAGTGTGCTGGCGTGACGCGGACGGCCATATCGTGGCGATTTGTTGACACCGGAGTCAAGACCGCCACGAGCCCACCTCCGGCGGCGCCACCACGGCGCCCCGGGCAGCCAGGGCCGCCAACAGGGTCGAGGCGTCCAGTGCCTCGAGGGGTGAGATCGCCCGCGGCGGCAAGGCACCCGCCTGAAGCTGGCGCAGGACCACGAGCAGAGGTTCGACGGCAATGTCCTGGCCACCACTGACAGCAGCTGTCATCACTGTCTCGCCATCGGTGACCTCAGCCTCGACCATGCCTCCGGCCGTGCCGAATCGCGAGATGGGGACGCAGAGCCGCGCCACCATTGCGGCACGGCGCTGCGGCAGCCCGCCCGCTCCCCTCAGCAGGTGCAGG
>JBEPVH010000002.1:0-23273 GCA_041691115.1 bacterium
AAGTCGCCGGTCCTCGTCGGCCTGCTCGGTCTGGCCCAGGTGATCCCCCTCATCTTGGTCTCGATCCTTGCGGGATCGCTTGCCGACACCCTCGACAGGCGTCGCCTGCTGCTGGTGACCGAGTGCCTGCTGGCGGTGACATCCGGCCTGCTGATGCTGGGATCACTGCTCGGCCCACCGCCTCTGGTTGTCATCTACGTGCTGGTGGCAGCGGCGGCAGCCATCTCCGGTCTTGAGGCGCCGGCGCGTACCGCCATCGTGACCAACCTTGTCGATCCGCAGCATCTGGCAGGTGCCCTATCGCTCACCTTCGGGCTCTTCCAGGCTGCCGTCATCGCCGGCCCGGCGATCGCAGGACTGATCCTGGCGGGCGGTGGTCTCACGGCTGCATACGCCGTCGACACCGCGACGTTCGCCGCCGCTCTGTTCGCCGCATTCCTGCTGCCGCCGCAGCGCGCCCGCGGCATCGTCGCCGGGGAGAACCGCATCGCCGCCATCGGCCGCGGTTTGCGCTACGTCCGTCGCCAGCCCGTCATCCTCGGTGGTTTCGCGCTCGACCTCAACGCCATGATCTTCGGCTTGCCGACAGCTCTGTTTCCCGTGCTGGCCGCGACCACGTATCACACGGGGCCCGAGGGTCTCGGCCTGATGTACTCGGCGCCGGGCGTTGGTGCCGTCATCGCCGCTCTCACCGCGGGGTGGGTGGGGCGTGCCGTCCATCAGGGGCGCGTCGTCTTCATCTGCGTCGCGCTGTGGGGTGTGGCAATAGCGGCCTTCGGCCTCATGTCCGAATTGGCACCAGCACTGCTGCTCCTGGCCGCAGCGGGTGCCGCCGACTCCTACTCCGCCGTGGCGCGCAACACCATGATGCAGACGCTGACGCCCGATGACCTGCGCGGCCGCTTGTCAGCCGTCTATTACATGGTGGTTGCGGGCGGTCCGCGGCTCGGTGATGTCGAGGCGGGATCGGTGGCGCAGGCGTTCACGCCGCGCATATCTGTGGTGTCCGGCGGCCTGTTGTGCCTTGGAGGTGTCGCCGCCGCGGCGTTTGCATTCCCCGCGCTGTGGGCCTACAGAGCTGACGTCGTGGCGTCCGATTCGGACCCCTGATTCAGGGCGGCGCGCAACGCAGCTGCAATCTCGTCGCGCGGCAGGGCTGCCAGATCGAGACGCTTGCCGGTGCCCAGCCACATCAGTTCAGCGGGTGTCAGTACGCCGGAGAGATCGCGGGGCGGACGCACTCCCGGTGCCCCCTCGATGATCTGCAAACGCCGGCCATCCACATCCTGTGGGCGCACACATGCGTCGACAACGCGCTCATGCCCGGCGTCGTTGATATCGGCGACGACGGCGCAGCCGGGATACGACGCATCGTGGACGGCAACAAGGTTGGGGGCGACAAGCATCGCCGGAGGCGGCAGTGAGGCGGCGTCGATGACGACGGCTTCAAGTCCCTCCTGACGCAGCACCTCCTCTGCCAGCGCCGCATTCTCGGCGCTGTCGCAGACGAGGACTGAAGCGCCGGCGGAAATCTCCTGCGCACGCCAGGCCGCCACATCGATGAGGCCCGGAAGGTCCGGCTTTATGAAGCGGCGCACGAAATCGTCGTAGCCCAGCGCGCGCGGCCTGACTGCCTTGGCCAGAACGCGCTCGGTGGCGCGAGTTCGCATCCCGTAGGCGATGAGGAGGCTTCCCACGATGACAAGGGCGAAAACGATACGCACGTCGTGCCAGAAGAAGGCGGCGGCGACCAAACCGATGACGCCACAGCCGATGATGCCCTGGCCTGTCGTGTACTGCGGTACCTCAACGGACGCGCAGACGGCGTAGTACAGCTGGCGCGGCGTATACCGCCTCTCCCCCTCTGCCAGATCACCGGCCTCAGTGGCCACGATCTGTTCGGTCACCTCGGGCATGAGCGCGAGTGTGGCACGACAGAACCGCAGCGGCGGATACTGCGCCCCATGTCCCGCCCCCGGCGAGCCGGTCTCGCCATCGTGATCTTCTTGGCGATCGCCGGCGCCTTCGCCGGTGTCGTGCTGCCACTGTTCAATGCCGGGGGGCCGCCACGTATCGAACTTGCGGGGTTATTCAGCACGACAATCCCGCTGAAGCCACACACGACGCTTGCCCTCTCGGTGGACAACATCGGCACCAGCACGATCAATCCTCTCTGCCTGCGCGTGACATTGTCCGGCGGGGTCGCAGTTGAGGATGCCGTGTTCGACAACCAGTACCACTTCACGCCCAAGGACGGTGTCGTGTGCGGCGGCCTGCTCACCGGCGGCGAGGCGATCAACGTGGTGCTGGTGGTGACACCCGGCAAGCCGGGTCCGCTGACGCTGACGGTGACACCGCTCCAGGGCACGACACCAGCGGGCGATCAGTTGCAGCGAACCATCGTCGTCGACGGATGAGCTGCTAGAGCCCCTTCTTGGTCACCACTTCGATGGCGTCGGGATACCAGAACTCACCGAGGTACGGATCGACGTGGATCGAACCGAAGTTGAGAACCGTTCCCGGAGTGTCGACGGTTGTCGACGTTCCATTGAGGAATGACACGGTCACCGTGCACGGCTGCTTGTAGGTCAGCGTCCAGACGAATTCGTCAATCTTGACAATGGTTGCCTGATTCTTCGCCTGGTCCTTGTTGATGATCGACAGCGTCATCGTCTCGGGAAAGACGGCGCAATCGGGCATGGCGGGCGTGCCGCCGCGACGCGTCAACGAACTGATCCCCTGGTTGAACGTCTGGGGATTGCCGATGTGCGACTGGAAGCTCTGCTGCCGCTGCTCCAGTTCCCACTCGGCCCACGCAGCCTGCTGGTACAGCGCCTGAGCCCATTCCTGGGCTGTGGCCTCATCAACGACGCCGTCGGTGGCATTGATCACCGCCGGCGCCTTGGGAAGTCCCTTGATGACACCGGCACGCGGCACGATGGCGACGGCGTAGGGCTCCCATGCGTAGCGCTGTTCAGGGGTCACCGTGGCAATGGGCGAGTCGGTTTCGGGGAAGGGCGGCGGATTGGCGGGAGCCGACGCGGTGCCGATGACGCAGCGGTAGACACAGCCCTGCGGCGCGCCCGAGATCCACAACTCGCCGAGGAGGTAGTCGTGGCGCAGATAGCCGCGGCGCGTCACCAACTTGACGCCGGAGAATCCATCGCGCTTGGTCGACCTGCCGTCCGGCGCCACCACAGTGATCTCGCACTTGGCTGCAGGCGGGGCTGTGAAGTTCATCTGGAACTGGTATTGGTTGTTGCGCCCCACCGAGGTTCCGATGGTGTCGGGATGGATGCTCTGCAACACCATGGACGTGGGAAAGAGGTAGCAGTCGGGAACCTGCCACAGCGAGCCCTGGCGCAGATCCGAGGATGCCCGGGCGTCCTCATCTATATGACCCAGGAAGTCGCCCTGAGCTTTGTTCATGGCCCAGCGCTGCCATGCCTCATCGCGGAAGTAGGCGATGGCCCACTCCTTGGCAGTGGCGTCCGACACGACTCCATGGGTGCTGTTGACGACGGGCGGGGGTGTCGGGTAATCGCCGAGCGCGCCCTTGCCGGGGATCGTCTGCACCTGGTACGCGGCCCAGATCTCCTGCTGTGCTCCCGACGACGTGGTGAACGGCGTGTCGACGTCGGGGAAGGGGATGAAGGGGGTCGGCACCGGCGTCGGTGTCAGCTTGGGCTTGCCACAGCCGGTGGCGCCGCACATGGCCACGAGCAGCATCAGGCAGGTGAGGGTGCGCCGGGTCATCAACTGCATTTTGCAAGGACTCCGGCCCCAGCGGCTGTGGGGATCGAGGGGCAGGCCGCAATCCTCTTGGTGGCGAAGGGACATCCGGCGGACATTCGCGTCAGACGGGGCCCGCCGTTACGCGGCCCGCGCAAATACGCCATGTGCCGGACGAACCGAAATTGAACTCAACAGGGGCCCAAAACCGCCGGGTATTGTCCGCCGCATGTCCTTTCGCCCTATCTACTCTGCCGACATGCAGAAAGCACCCCGTCAGCACCGCAAGGGCTCATTGGGTGGCTCTCATTTCCCCCGTCCTGTCGCCGTTCGGCGCTTGATCATCATCCCTGCCTAGGAGGTCATACATCATGGTCGGTTTCATTCGTCACCTGGCACTAACGTTTTCCGCAGCCCCTGGAGGCGACCTGCTCGGAATCGGTCCCTCGGTCGCAGGCCCGCTGCTGACAGCTGCTGAGTTCCTGATCCCTGCGGCAGTCGCTGGATCCGGTCTCCACAAGGTTCTGACCCACCAGGAAGGTGGCGGTGGCTTCCTCGTCGACATGGTCCTCAAGGCCGGCGGCGCGGTGCTCATCATCGAGCTGATCAAGGCCATCTCGGGCCTCTAGCCAACAACCAAGCGACACAGAAAGCCCTGGCCACCGCGGCCGGGGCTTTCTTCTTGTCTACGAGGCGGTGCCGGGATCGTGCAGCCGCCACTCGACGCCGTCGGCGGTGTCACGAACCTCGATACCGCATTCGACGAGCAGCTGGCGAACGGTGTCGGCCTCATCGAAGCGCCGCTGAGTCCGCGCCTCACCACGCATGCGGATGAGGGCGTCGACGAAGGGAGCTATGCGCTCACGCGGATCCTCGGTGCCGCGCCGCGCCATCTCGCCGAAGCGAACGATGCGGCGGCGCAGGGCGGAGCGAGCGGTTTCCGAACCGGCGCGCGCCTCAGAATCCAGGTCGAGCAGAACTGCGACGATGGCATCGACGTCACCGGCGGCGAAGGCGGCGTCGGCGCGCTCGTCGAGAGCAGGAGTTGCGACTGCCACCATGGGCGACGCCGCCGGACGCACGCTCCCGGGGCCGCGCATAAGGTCGAGAGATACGGTCTCGCCCGTCCTGGCGATGTGGACGACAGCCCCGTCGCGGCGCAGCGTCAGCGCACCCCTGCCCCGGACTGTCGCCGTCTGCGCATCGGCATCCAGCGTGACGGCTGTGTGCTCGTCGACGCCGATGACAACGGTGCCCGCCTCGAGTTCTGCCTCAAGAGCAGTGAGGCGGCGCTCCCCCAGGTAGCAGAAGCGCGTGTCATGGGTGCCGCCCTCGGCGTTGTCGAAGTGCGGAATCACGGCAGCCTTGATGCCGAGGGCCGCCAGCACGTCGAGACCGGGGCGCCACTCGGGCTTCTCGCCCACTTTGTAGATCTCGTAGACGGGCAGCGCCACAGCACCCAGGGTGATGGCAGCTGCCGACGCGAAGACGACGCAGCCGCCGTTGTTGAGCTTGTTCGTCAGCAGCGAGGTAAGAGGCGTCTCCAGCCACTGGCGCAGCGCGTAGGTGGGGCTGCCCGGGCCGGCGAAGACGTAGGTTGCCTGCTCCACGGCGGCGGCGAAGCGCTCTTGCTCGGCATCGGTAGCCGTTGCCGCGTCACGCAAACTGGCGGCACGCAGCGTGACGCCCAGGCGAACGGAGAAGTAGTCCGCAATCTTGGCGACAAGCTCGTCGGCGTTCTCCTGAAAACCGAACGGTGTGTCGAGCATCACGGCGTCGCCGCTCACTCCCTCGAGCACGGCGCGATGCACGGCTGCCATGCCGGGAGCAATCTCACCCGATCCGATGATCGTTAGCAGGCGCGCGGTCACCCCGCAATCCTACGCGCCGGGGCCATATCGAGATCGATTGTCCGTTGCTTGTCCCTTCGCGATTTCTACCGTCATTGCAATGGGTGTCCAGGCTAGCGACGGACTCAGCGGACGGCTGATCGCGCGGGTGAGACGGCGCGGTATGCCTGACCCCGGCGCGCCCGTTCGCATGACCTGCGTCGCCTCCGTTGAGATCCCCGAAGGCTCTGTCATGGCAGCACTGGGCGCCCTCACCGCCGGCGTTCCCTCGCTGCGCCGCTACCGCGCCAGGACGGACTCCGTGGCCCGGGCCCGTGGCTCCCTCGTCGAGGCCCTGCGCGGCGCCGGCCAGGACGCCAAGCGCTCACCCCATGACGTCGGAGTTCGCGTCCTCGAGGCCGCCGGATCGACAGAGCACATCGAAGCCGTCTATTCCGCGCTGGCGCCGTACGTCGCCGCCGGCTCCTACGTTCAGGCGGAGGGCCGCTCCCAGTACTGGACGTTCGAGGGCGGTGCCATGGTCAGCCATGCGGGCCAGCATCCCGGTGCCGGTGAGCTGGCGCGGCGTTCCTCGGCGGGCGAACTCGCCGGCTAGGCGCCCCTGCCCTTCCCGAGGGACTCCCGAATGTGGCGCACGTCGTCGGCTGTGAAGCGATTGCGGCCGAGATCATCGACTGCCGAGGGCAGGAAGCGATCCTCACGAATCCAGTTGACGACGACCTGGGGCTTGACCCCCAGCATCGGTCCCACATCGGCGGGTCCGTAGAGCTCGCCGTCGACGGGTTCGGGGCGGGGTTCGTCGTCGCTCATGGCGGCGATCGTAGCGATCCCGCCAGAATCGTGTGAATGACATCGGCAGCTCTGCGCGACGCCATCACGCTCCGCGCCACCGAGCTGGGATTCGTTGGCGTCGGCGTGACAGGCACGGCTCCCTTCCTCGAGGCACGTGAACGCGGCCTCGATGCCGTCGCCGCCGGGCGCATGGACGGTATGCCCTGGTACGGCGCCCAACGGGTGATGCGCTCGTCAAATCCGGCGTGGCGCTTTCCCTGGGCGAAGTCGATCCTCGCCCTTGCCTGGCCGTACGCGCCCACCGATGCACCACCCGCACCCGTTGATGGCGCGCCCCGCGGCAGATTCGCCGCCTACGCATGCCTCGACGACGGCGGCAGGCCGGGCGACTACCACCGCGTGCTGCGCCGCGCCATGGATGAGCTGCTGCGCTGGACGCGCGTCAATCACGACCCGACGCTGCGTTACAAGCGCTTCATCGACCACGGCTGGGCCATCGACCGAGCCATCGCAGAACGGGCGGGGCTGGGCTTCTGCGGCAAACATGCGTCGCTGATGACGCCACAGGCGGGGTCGTATGTCCTGCTGGCCGCCGCGGTCATCTCCACCGAGTTGCCCGAGGGAACTCCCTCACAGCGCAGCTGCGGAAGTTGCACAGCCTGCATCCCCGCCTGTCCCACCGGCGCCATCGTCGCCCCCGGAATGATCGACGCGCGGCGCTGCATCTCGTATCTCACCATTGAGCACGAGGGACGCATCGACGAGGAACTACGGCCTCTGATGGGAACGTGGGCATTCGGCTGCGACCTCTGCCAGGAAGCGTGCCCCATCAACCATCGGCTGGCGCCTGCACCGTTGCCGCCCGGCCCCGGTACGACACTGCACGGTCCGGTGTCACACCCCGACCTCATTGAACTGCTGACTCTTGCCGATGACGACTTCGCGCAGCGATTCGCCGGCACGCCGGTGGCGCGGTCGGGCAGAGCACGTCTGGCGCGCAATGCTGCCATCGCTCTGGGCAACAGCGGCGACACCGGTGCATGTTCTGCGTTGCGAACCGCGGCGCAGGACGATCCCGATGACGCGGTACGCGACGCCGCCGCCTGGGCTCTTCGCCGTCTGGAGACCGCATGACAGCAAAGCCGCGCAAGGATCTCCGTAACGTGGCGATCATCGCCCACGTCGATCACGGCAAGACAACACTTGTCGATGGTCTGCTCAAGCAGTCACGTGTTTTCGCCGCCCACGAACAGGTCGGCGAACTCATCATGGATTCCAACGACCTGGAGCGCGAGAAGGGCATCACGATCCTCTCGAAGAACACATCCATCCGCTACCAGGGCGTGAAGATCAACATCATCGACACGCCGGGTCACGCCGACTTCGGTGGCGAGGTCGAGCGCGTGCTCTCGATGGCCGACGGTGCGCTACTGCTCGTCGATGCCGCCGAGGGGCCGATGCCGCAGACACGCGTGGTGCTACGCCAGGCGCTGGCAATGGGACTGCGTATGGTGCTCGTCGTCAACAAGATCGATAGAAAGAACGCGCGTCCCGCCGAGGTCATCGAAGCGACGCACGAACTTCTCCTGGAGCTGGCAACGCATCCGGACCAGCTCGATCTTCCCGTTGTGTACTGCAACGCCAAGGAGGGGACTGCAACTCTCGATCTGGCGGTCCCCGGCGTCACGCTGGAGCCCCTGCTCGACACCGTCCTCAAATACATTCCGCCGCCATTGAGTGACCCCGAGGGTCCGCTGCAGTTGATGGTATCGGCGCTGGACCACGACTCCTATCGCGGCCGCCTCATCATCGGTCGCGTGCAGCGCGGCGCCATCAATGCAGGCGACAACGTCGTGTGTATCGGTGCCGATGACATTCCCAAGCGCGGCCGCGTCGTTTCCGTGCTGACTGTCGAGGCGTTGCAGCGCATCGAGACCGAGCGTGCGGTGGCGGGAGAGATCGTCGCCCTTGTCGGCCTTCCCGAGCCCGGTATCGGCGACACCATCGCCGACGTGGAACATCCTGAGGCACTGCCACGTCTCGAGGTCGGTGAACCGACCCTGAAGATGCAGTTCTCCGTCAACCAATCACCGTTCGCCGGGCGTGAATCGACGACGAGCAGTACGTCGCGGCAGATCCGTGCCCGTCTCGAGCGCGAGATTCAGACAAACGTTGCGCTGCGCGTCCACGACGGCGTCACCGCCGATATCTTCGAGGTGTCGGGACGCGGCGAACTGCATCTCTCGATCCTTGTCGAGACGATGCGGCGCGAGGGCATCGAACTGGAGGTCTCCAGGCCGACAGTCATCACCCGGGAGATCGACGGGCATCGTCATGAGCCCGTCGAGGAATGCATCGTCGACATTCCGCCCGAGCATGTCGGCGCCGTGACCGAAGCGCTGGGTTCGCGCGGCTGTCAGTTGCAGACGATGCACACAGAAGCTGACGGCGGCGTGCGCCTCGTTTACATAGCACCGACCCGCGCCCTCATCGGTCTGCGCTCGGCAATTCTCACGCTGACGCGCGGTACAGCCGTCATGGCAACGCGTCTTGTCGGCTGGGAGCGCTGGCGCAACCTGCCGCGGAGCATGCGCAACGGTGTGCTCACCGCCAGCCAGGCGGGAACCGCGGTTGCCTACGGCCTGCTCGGCCTCCAGGAGCGTGGTCAGCCGTTCATCGGGCCCGGAACAGCCGTCTACGAGGGCATGATCGTCGGCCTCAACCGCCGTCCCGGCGACATCGCCGTCAATGTCATCAAGCAGAAGCAGAAGACCAACATCCGCTCCTCAAACGAGGACGCGACAGTCAAGCTGGTACCGCCGCGTCTCATCTCACTGGAGGAGGCGCTCGACTTCATCGAAGACGACGAACTCGTCGAGGTCACACCCAAGTCGGTGCGCCTGCGCAAGCGCGTGCTCAACGCCGACGCGCGCATGAAGATCACCAAGCGCGACAAGCTGGCTACCTAAGCCTCAGCCCCCACAAGCGACTGGGTTCCGGCAAGCCACGAGATGGCGATCTCGGCGACGTCGGGGTCGAACTGCTTGCCGCGCTCCCTGGCGATTTCTGCCAGCACCTGTTCCATGGTGCGCGGCCGTGCGTAACTGCGACCGTTGAGCATCACGTCGACGGCATCGGCAACCGAGACGATGCGCGCACCCAGCGGAATCGCGATGCCACGAAGCTTGTCGGGATAGCCGGAACCATCGAAATGCTCATGGTGATGGCGCACGATCTGCGCGACATCGGAGGCCATGCCGGAATCGGTGATGATGCCGGCGCCCGTCTCCGGATGCAGGCGCAGCTCGGCCCACTCGTCGTCGGTCAGCGGACCCGGCTTGTTGAGGACGGCTTCGGCAACAGCCACCTTGCCGATGTCGTGGAGACCGGCACCCAGGCGCAGGCGGATGCGCTCGTCGGACGACAGCCCCATCTTGAGAGCAATGGCATCGGACAACGTTGCCAGCCGCTCGGAATGGCGCTGCGTCGAAAGGTCCTTGGTCTCCAGCGTCGACGCCAGAAGCATGGTGAATCGCTCCAGTGCCGGAGCCAGAACACGCATGCGCATCAACTCGGTGCTGAGCTCACGGCGCTCCAAGGCGCGGGCAACAACGGTGCGCAGCGCCGACGGGCTGAACGGCTTGGGCAGAAAGCCCACAGCACCTGCATCCATGCCGCGAATCGCCAGATCCAGATCCGGCATCGCCGTCATCATGACGCACACGGTGATCGGGTCCATCTGCAGTGCCCGGACGATCACTGCGACACCGTCGGCACCCGGCATGCGGTAGTCGGTGAGGAGCATGTCGGGACCGGCACCGGCGGCGAGCAGCCGCATGGCCTCAACACCGTCGTGCGCCTCAATGACCTCGTGACCACCCATGGTCAGAACGTCTGCCACGAAGTGGCGTATGGCTGCCCCGTCTTCGGCAACAAGTATCCGGGCCATCCGCTGCCTCCCAGCGCGCCGGTCGGACCCCCGCCCTCACATCGTGAACGGGGTGTACCGGCGGCACAAGTGCCGGGTCAGGCGGGAGCGGGTACCTCGACGGGCTTCTGCACGCGACCTGTCAGTTCAACGGCTGCCTCAACGGGGGCATTGAGCTGGGCGACGATGTCGTCGATATCGAGGTTGGCGAAGATGCTACGAACGCACTCTGTGAGATCAACCTGCACTGTCTGCCCTCCCGTTGCTGACGCTCGTCACAGGCTAGCAGGGTCCGGCAAAGCTGACACGGACATCCCCCGGACAAGGTGTCAGATCAGCCGCCGATCTGAGACATCGAGCGGGCGGGTCGCACGAAGTCAACGTCGTTGATCGTGTGGCCCCACTGCTTGCCGAGCAGGGCTGCGCGGATCAGCTTTGCGATGTCGGAATCCGTGGCACCGTCACGCAGCGGCGTGCGCAGGTCGGTCTCGTCGAGCGCAAAGAGGCAGGTGCGCAACTGACCGTCGGCAGTGATGCGAACACGATTGCAGCGAGCGCAGAAAGGCTCGGTCACCGAGTTGATGAAGCCCACCTCACCGACACCCGTCTGGAAGCGGGTTGCTGGGTCATGGCCGTTCTGCCGCGGTGTCAGCGTCATCTCGGACTCGATGGCGTCGAGCAACTCCTCGCCGGCCACAACCTTGTCGCGCTCCCACTGGTTGTCGGCGTCCAGCGGCATGTATTCGATGAAGCGCACATGCACGCCGGTGTCACGCGCCAGGCGGGCAAATGTTGCGGCCTCGGCGTCGTTGACGCCGCGCATGACGACGACGTTGACCTTGATCGGATCGAGGCCTGCCTCGCGCGCCGCGTTGATGCCATCGAGGACTTCCGCGAGACTGCTGCGTCGCGTCATGGCAGCGAAGCGCTCGGCGTCCAGCGAATCCAGTGACACATTGACCCTGTCAAGACCCGCAGCACGCAACGCTGTGGCGTAGCGCCGCAACAGAAAGCCGTTGGTCGTCAGCGCCAGGTCGATGTCATCCCCGATACCGCGCAGGCGCTCGACGATGCCGGCGATGTTTTTCCGCAGCAGGGGCTCGCCGCCGGTGAGACGCAGGGTGCGGACGCCGAGCCCTGTGAAGACGGTGGCCAGCCTGACGATCTCGTCCTCGGTGAGGATCTCGTCGCGGGCCAGCCAGTCGAGGCCCTCCTCGGGCATGCAGTAGACGCAGCGGAAATTGCAGCGGTCGGTGAGCGAGATCCGCAGGTCGTCGACGACGCGGCCGAAGCCGTCGATGAGGGGTTCGGCGATCTGCTGCATCGGGCCATTCTGGCGCGATCGGCCGGGTACCCGCTTTGGCTATGGTCGGGCGCCATGCGCCAGTACCACGTGCAACTCGACGAGGGCGACATCGGCAGGTACGTCCTGCTCCCCGGCGATCCGGGGCGGTCCGAGCGCATCGCCGCCCGCTTCGACGACCCGCGGCACGTCATGACCAACCGTGAGTACACGACATGGACGGGCACGCTCGACGGTGTCGCTGTCTCGGTGTGCTCCACCGGCATCGGCGGCCCCTCGACAGCAATCGCGCTGGAGGAGCTGTGCAACGTTGGCGCCACCACCCTGATTCGGGTGGGCACCTGCGGTGGCCTGCAGCCGGAGTTGCTCTATGGCGACCTCGTCGTCTGTCAGGCGGCCATCCGCGATGACGGCACCTCCCACCAGTACGCCCCGGCGTCGTTTCCGGCTGTGGCCACGCTCGACGTCACCATCGCTCTTCGTGACGCAGCGGTGGCCGCCGGAAGGCGGCATCACGTCGGCATCGTCTCCTCTAAGGACTCGCTCTACTCCGAGCTCGAGATGGAACGTATGCCGGTGGAGGCTCAGCTCAGGGCCAACTGGGAGGCGGGCGTCAAGTTCGGCTGCCTGGCTGCCGA
The DNA here is from genome assembly GCA_041691115.1 of bacterium. GTDB lineage: Bacteria > Chloroflexota > Dormibacteria > Aeolococcales > Aeolococcaceae > JBEPVH01. Next base: position 12,244 of record JBEPVH010000002.1, read on the forward strand.
AATGGAATGCGCCACTCTGTATATCGCCGGTCAGGTGCGCCGCATCCGCACCGGCGGTGTCGTCGGTGTCGTCAACGTCGCCGGCGGCACGGGAACCATGCCCGAGGACGTGAAGACGCTCCCCATCGACACAACCATCGACACCGCCGTTGACGCACTCCGGCTACTCATCGCCCGTGACGCGCCCGCGTCATAGCTAGGGCAGGCTCAATCCGCGCTGGTGGTCGATCAGCGACATGATGTCGCGCGGTCGGGCGAGGACAAGTGCTGGTGGCTGGTTGGGGGCGACACCCTTGGCCCACGCGGCACGCCACACGGTGGTTCCGGCACGGCGCCCCGCCTCGTTGTCGACCGGCGAGTCACCGATGTAGACGGCACGGGTCGGCGGAATTCCCAGGTGGCGCAATGCCTTGAGGAGACCCTCAGGTGCCGGCTTGGGCTCGGTGACGTCGTCAAGGCCGATGACGACCGAGAAGTAGGTCGACAATTCGGTCATGTCCAGGCCCGCTTCCAGGGTGTGGCGACGCCGCGAGGAGACGACTGCCTGGGGCAGCCCCATTGCTGCGATGCCGGTGAGAACGTCAAGGACACCGTCGAACGGCACCGGCCTCACGTCATTTTCGAAGAGCGGCAGGATCTCTGCGATACGCCCCGGCCAAGAACGCTCGATGCGCTCCTCGATGGGACGGCCTTCGGTGGCCCAAAAGAGGGCTGTGCCCTCGGCTGCCGAAGGATCGCGTTCAAGCAGAACGTCAACGGCGTACTCATCGGCCGCGCGGGTCGCGACGAGGGTGCCGTCGTAGTCCCATATCACCGCGTCAAAGGCGGGATGGGGATGCTGTGATGTCGGGGATGCAATAGCCATATGCGAACGCTCATTGGACCGTCTTCGCCAGGCGGGAGGCCGAGGCTAACACCACTTTTCCAGCGGTGGGTGACGATCACGTGCTGATGGGACCGCAAATCACCGGCCCATGAGGGGGCGGGACTATAGCACGAGGTGCGTCAGCCGAAGACCACCCATGCTGCAGCCGCACCCACAAGGAGCGGGGTCCCTGCGCACACAGCCAGCAAGGCCGACATGTCGGGTTCGCGCGGCATCCATTGCAGCGGAACGGCGCGGCTGGTGGGCACTCTGACGCGCAACATGCGCAGACGCTGGCGCGGCGTCAGAGCGGCAACGGCCGTCGACAGGAGGGCCACCAGAACAGCTGTCTGCGCCGCCGTCTCGGCTGTGCGGATTTCGCCGGCGCGCCACAGCGCGGCGCAGAGTGCGAAGACGGCCAGGCCCGCCAGAGAACCCACGAGCGCCGCCATGAGCGGTGCCGGGACGGTGAGCCGGGAAACGTGCGGGCGGGGCATCGAATCAGGGTACCACCGGATCCCCCGAGGTCAAATTCAAATCCCTGCCATCTGCGCCTGTGACACAGATGTCACACCTGTCAACTTGACGCTGCCCTGCCCAACTCCTACTGTGGCAACCGCCAGCGATTGAGCGGCATCGTCACAGCACAACGTCATCCACAACGTCTCAGCAAGGTTCCCAGCACATGCCTTCTCGCACCCGCCTCGCCGCGGCCGCGCTTGGCGCAACCGCGGCCGTCCCCCTCATCGTCACCGCGTCCTCGTACGTGGTCCGGCCGGGTGACTCGATTGCCGAGATCGCCGTCCGCCATGCCACGACCATCGAAGCGCTCATGGCCGCCAACGCTCTTGTGGGCGCCGCGGTCCTGGTGGCGGGCCGCATGCTGCGTATCCCCGATTCGACGCTGCCGCTGCCCGGCTATACCGCCGACGGCGACGACGTCGAGGCCCATGTGGTGGCGCCCGGCGAACAGGTCTTCCAGGTGGCGCGGCATCACGGTGTTGACGCCTCCGCCCTTGCCCGCCACAACGGAATTGGCGTCAACGAGCATCTGGAGCCGGGTGCCATCCTCGATGTTCCCGGCCGCCTCGGCCGCGTCAACGCGCTGCTGACGCAGGTCTCGGACGAGGTCGGTGTCGACGGCGACGTCGTCCGCGCCGTCTCCTGGCTGGAATCCAAGTGGGAGCAGGACACGATCTCGCCCACCGGTGCTGTCGGCCTCATGCAGATCGAGCCCTACACCGGCGAGTGGATCTCCAACTTCCTGGCGGGCAAACGCCTCGATCTGCAGACAGCGAGGGACAACGTCCGCGCCGGCTCGGTGCTCCTGGGCCACCTCGTGGGAATCCACGGAGGCGACCTCGAGGGCGCTCTGGCGGCGTACTACCAGGGCGACGCGTCCATCGGTGAGCACGGCCTCTACGACGACACGCGGCGCTATGTGCGCACCGTCACAGGCCTTTTGGCTGCCTGAGCACCGCTCGCCCGGCCACAATGCGCCGGATGACCCCCAAGTCCTTCCTTCTGAACGAGGCGGTTGACGCCTACCTGCTGGCGCACAACCCGCCGCTGGACCCCGTCCTGACGTCGCTGATCGATTCCACTGCCCAGCTGGGTGGCGTGGCGCGGATGCAGATCGCCCCCGAGCAGGGAGCCTTTTTGACACTGCTGACACGTGTTCTCGACGTCGAGTTCGCCGTCGAGGTGGGCACGTTCACCGGCTACTCGTCGCTGTGCATCGCCCGGGGTCTGGCAGCCGGTGGCCGCCTGCTCTGCTGCGACATCAGCGAGGAGTGGACGCGCATCGCGCAGGACCATTGGCGCACCGCCGGTCTCGAGGACCGTATCGAGCTGCGTATCGCACCGGCCCTGGAGACGCTGGCAGCTCTGCCGGCCGAGACCACCATCGACCTGGCGTTCATCGATGCCGACAAGACGGGCTACCTCTCGTACTACGAGGCTCTGCTGCCCAAGCTCTCGCCCCGCGGCGTGATCCTTGTGGATAACGTCCTGTGGTCGGGCAAGGTGGCCGAGGCGCCGGGATCCGGCGATGACGACGACACAAGGGCTCTTCGTGAGTTCAACGACCATGTGTCGGCCGACCCGCGGTCAGAGGCGGTCATGCTGCCCATCGCCGATGGGCTGACCCTCATACGGCGGGTCTGATAGCACCGAACTCGACCTCGTTGCCGGTCACGGCGGCCCAGCGCCTGGTCCCCCATTCAAAGTGCCACCACTCGAGGTGATGGCCACAGAATCCGGCTGCTGTCATGACCGAGCGCAGCATGCGCCGGAGATCGCGGATGGCCCCGGGGATCTCTTCGAACGCGCCGGGGGCGGCCTCCGCGGTGAACTCATCGAACCCGGTACCCAACGCCAGCGCTGTTCCGTTCCATGCCAGGGTCACATCGACAGCTCCACCGGTGGAATGAGGCGCCGGGGGGTCGGCCGGCGGCGACACGAAGCCTGCCGCCACGCCGGTACCGGCCATCGTCTGGTTGTACAACCAATTTTGCAGTTCTGAGCTGCGCCAGGCATCGAGCACGGTGATCGAGTAGCCGGCGGGCAGCGCGGCTGCCGCGTGGCGGAGGCGCTCCAGCACGGCGGGGCGCACCAGCGTCCTGTCAATCGAGCCGAAGCGCTCATCGTCCCAATACGCCCGGATGACCTCGAGCTTGTCCCCTGTCACCTCGACGAGGTCCTCGCCGCCCGGGGGCGGCGCCACCGGCATCTCACCGGGCGCCTCGGGAAGAGGCACCGGGGGCACCGCGGGGACGGGAATCCCGTCCGGGGGTGGTGTCAGCAGGTTCTCAAAGTTATCCACAGTTATCCACAGAAAATCTGTTCGCCTGAGATAGTACCTGTGGGGAGAAGCGGTGGATAAGACGGGAAATCAGGACGCGGATTCCACCTGATTCATGGCCCTGCCGATGTCCAGGGGCAGGGTCAGGCAGCGCACGCCGCCGCCCGCCTTCATGAATTCATTCATCTCGAGGCAAATCACGTCGAAGCCGAACTCGCGGAGCTGGGGGACCATCGGCTCCATCCCCGTCGAGGAGATGATCGTGTTGCCGATGGTTGTGGCGTTACACGCGAAACCCGCTGCCACCTCCTCGGGCACCTCGATGACACGAGGCACATGAGCCCGGATCCTCTCCAGCGATTCGGGCGTAAAGGCCCGGGGGTTGACCAGGACCGTGTGGTCATCGAGCGGCGAGAAACAGGTATCGAGGTGATAGAAACGGTCGTCGATGAGGTGCAGCGACACCACATCGACCCCGAGCATCTGGGCCACCACGCGATGAGCCTCCTCGTCGGTACGGAAGCCGTAGCCGGCGAAGAGCAGGTTGCCGACGAACAGGAAGTCGCCAGCACCCTCCATGCTGAGTTCATCGTCGAGCAGGATGACCTTCATGTGGCGGCTCTGGAAGAACCGCTGGAAGTAGGGTTCCTCGCCCTGGCGCTGGTGATGATGGAAGCGCGTGAGGACCACATGGTCATCCCAGACGACACCGGCATTGGCCGTGAACACCATGTCGGGCAGTCCCTTGACGGGAGCCAACAGCTCGACCGCCTGGCCCAGACCCAGGTAGGTGTCGTAGAGGCTCTGCCACTGCGCCCTGGCACGGGGATTATCGACGCGATTCTCGACATGCATCCACGGATTGATTTCGTATTCGACGCCGAAGAACTCGGGTCGGCACATCAGGATGGACAGGGGGCCGCTCCTCGGGCGTTCCGGGCCGATCGCGCCTTGCGCGGGGAGCTCCCGAAACCGCACCCGTTCGGATGATGCCACAGCCTCAGCGGGCGCAAACGGGGAAGTCGTCATGAGGAGGTCAGAATAGCTTGACGACAGAGGCGCACGCGGCAGCGCTGAGGGCCGTCGCCGGGATCGTCAGCAGCCAGGCGATGAGGATGGTTCGGGCCACACCCCAGCGCACAGCCCCGGCGCGGCGCGTCACGCCGACGCCCATGATCGAGCCGGAGACGACGTGGGTTGTGCTCACCGGCAGCGCCAGTTGGGTGGCGCCCTGAATCACGATCGCAGCCGTCGTCTGAGCGACGAAACCGTCGACGCGCTCGAGGCGAACGATGCGGCTGCCCATGGTGCGGATGATCCGCCAGCCACCGGCGTACGTTCCGAGACCTATCGCTGTGGCTGCTGACAGCACCACCCATACGGGGGGCTCCGGGAACTTTCCGGCAGTGGCAACCACGTGTCCTGTCGCAATCAGAGCCAGCGTCATGACGCCCATGGTCTTCTGCGCGTCATTGGCCCCGTGGGAGAACGACACAAAGGATGCAGAGGCGATCTGGGCGCGACGGAATCGACGGTTCGCGGTTGACGGGTGCGCGCGCTTGAACAGGCGCAGCACAACGCAGGTCAGAACGTACGCGAGGATCAATCCTATTAGGGGCGATGTGACGAGCGCGATGACAACAGGACCCACCTTCGCCCATTTGACAGCGTCGATTCCATACGCAGCCACACCCATGCCCACGAGGCCACCGATGAGCGCGTGCGACGACGACGACGGCAGGCCGGCGCGCCAGGTGATGAGATTCCAGACGATGGCACCCGCCATCGCCGCGATGATGAATTGCGGAGAGACACCGCCCATCGGAGCCACAAGACCGCCGATGGTGTTGGCCACCTTGGTATGCAAGAGAAGAATTGCAATGACTGCACCACAGAGATTCAGCACTGCCGACAGGGTCACTGCGGCCTTGGGTCCCAGAGCCCGGGTGCTGACCGACGTCGCCACCGCATTAGCTGTGTCGTGAAAGCCGTTGGTGAAGTCGAAGCCCAGCGCCACTGCGATGGTGGCGGCGAGGAGGAGGTCCTGCCCCGACATGATCAGGCGTTCTTGATGGCGATGCTCTCGAGGGTGTTGGCCACATCCTCACAACGGTCCAGAGCATCCTCAAGCAGGGTGTAGAGCTGCTTGAGCTTTATCACGTCGAGGGCGTCGTAGCTGCCACTGAAGAGTTCACCGATGGCATGACGCGAGGTGGCGTCACCGAGATTCTCCAAGCGATGGATCTCGATGCCGTGTTCGCGCAACGCGGTCCCCGCTTCCAGCGAGTGCACCGCCTGCCGCACCTGCTCGGCGGCGAGGCGCAGGTAGCCCGTCATCTCGCGCGCTCCATCAGGAATCGTCGTGATGGCGTAGAGGCTCACCGTGTCGGCGATCTCGTCGATGAAATCGAGGATGTCGTCGAGGCCGGAACTGAGCGCGAAGATGTCTTCGCGATCGAACGGCGTGACGAACGTCCTGTTCAGGGTGTCGACGATCTCGTGCGTCTGGTCGTCGCCCTGATGCTCCAGGTTCTTGATATCGACCTGAGCAGTTGCGAGTTGCGACGGTTCGCGGAACGAGGCATCGAGCAGATCGGCCGCAGCGACGACAGATTCGGCCTGCTTATCAAAGAGTGCGAAGAAACGGCGGTCTCGGGGAAGTAGCGAAATCCTCATTGACCCAAGCGTAGAGGAGAGGTGCCCCGCCGTCGTTCACGCTGCCTTAAGGAACGCCTCGTATGCCACCTTGAGTTCGGGGTGGCGCAGGAACAGGACCTGGCCGTACTCCTGGGTCAGCGCCGCCGGACGCTTGCGCAGGCGCATGCCCACCTCTTCGGGGCGGCGGTCGGCCTTCTTCCAATTGCAGCGCTTGCAGGCGACGACGACGTTGTCCCAGCGGTCGGCGGCACCGCCGCGGGACATCGGCTGGATGTGATCGATCGTGAGTTCGCCCGCCGATCCCTGGAAGCCGCAGTACTGGCACGTGTTGTTGTCGCGCAGCAGCAGGTTGCGGCGATTGGGGCGGAGGCGGCGGCGGGGTACGTGGATGGTCCGCAGGAGACGAACCATCTGCACACCCGGTGGCAGACGGCGGCCCAGCATGGCCTCCCATGCCTCGGCCTCATCGGCCTCATTGACGAAGGCCACGCGCTCCTTGCCCAGCAGGACCACGAGGCGGCGTTGCGAGATGACGTTGAGGGGCTGTAGTGAAGCGTTGAGCAGGAGCACGGCACTCATGGCGAAATTGTAGGCGGGATCTGGAACTTGTTCCCAGTCGTGAAACGATCGCGACGCCGATGTGCACGGCATGCGCCGCGTCATTCGCCATCAGCGATCATCGGCGGATGCGTCCTCGGACCCGTCTGACCATCCTCGCGACGGCTCTTGCCTGGATGCTCAGCGCCTGCACCGTGACACCCCCGGCCACCACCCACACGCCGGCGGCTTCGGGCTCGTCCGCTGCCCCGTCCCCGGCCACAGGCCAGGGTTCGGACCTCGAGGGCCTGTTCATCGACGCCCCGGACACCTATCAGCAGATCCCGGACACGCGGTCACCCGACCTCGGATATGAGAGCCGGTCCGACGTCGAGAAGGCGCTTCCCTCGGAGAAGGCCGAATTCGATAAGGACGGCTTCCAGTACGGCTGGATCCGCGTGTGGACCCGGCCTCGCCTGGCCATCTACGTGCGCATGGTCATCGTCAGGTATGGCTCAGCGCAGGGCGCTCGCGACATCACCGCATATGCCGACAACAAGCAGCGAACTCAAGCCGCGGCCGACAAGGCGACGGTGGCGCCTCTATCGGCGCCGGGTGCGCCGGGTAGCCTCAGCCTGATCATCAACGACACCAAGGCCAATACGGCCAGTTACATCGTGTCCATGTTCCGCGGCCCGCTGCATGCGACCCTCTACATCGACGCGCCACTGACCCCGCTCACCGACGACGACGATCCGGCGGTTCTTGGGCCCCTGGCTGTACGCCTGGCCACGGCGCAATACAACCTCCTCCCCGCCTGAGATATGACGCGGCGGCGAACAGATGTCCGCCGAATGTCCGCCGTTCCATGTGAACATCGCGCTCTATTCGATGGGATGGGGGCCACCGGAGGAGTACATCTGTGACCGACCCGCCAGACAGTGAAGGCCGGATCACCTTCGAGAATGCCGTACGCGGCGGCACCGAGCTCGCTGAACAGATCGTCAGGGACGTCAAATTGCGCCCGGGATCTGTCGCAACGGGGCACATCGGCATCACGTACACGCTGCAGGATTCTCTGCGCGGACGCCGACTCGTGACCAACGCAGGGACGGTACTCGCCGGCCCCGGCAAGGACGCCACGGCAGATGACTTCATGGAGTTGTCGCATGCACATGGCACCGTTATGCGCCAACTGCGACGCGCCGCCAAGCATCCCGCCGGACCGCCCGAGCGCTCGCTCTAGCGACGAACCCGTGGGCGGCGCGCAGCGCGCGCCAGCTCGCGGGGATCGCCGCCGCCGGCGGCAGCGATCTCCTCAAGTGACCTGCCCGAGCGCACTGACGCGTCATGGGTGCGCGCGTCATATCCAGCAATGGCCGCGTCATCGCGCTTCTTGATCATCAGCCAGGCCTTCTCGTCGTCGCCGGGATGGCGGCCGCCGATATGGACGAGGGCGAACTCGCCGCGTAGCTTGTGGCCGGACAGGACGAACTTCACATCGCCCTTGACGATCTGGCGCACCGGATCCTCTTCGGACTCGCGGGCCCAGGCGTAGACGCCGACGTCCCAGAGCTGGACGGTACCCATGCCGTAGCCCGAGGGGATCACTCCCTCGAAGTCGCCGTAGTCGACGGGATGGTCCTCGACGTGGATGGCCATGCGCTTGTGGGCGGGGTCGAGCGAGGGGCCGCGGGGCACCGCCCATGAGAGCAGGACGCCGTTGTATTCGAGCCGAAAATCGAAATGGAAGCGTGTGGCGCGATGCATCTGGACGCAATAGCGCATGCCCTCGGGGAGGGCTGTCCAGCCCTCCCAGGCGGGATGGTCGGTGGGCGTACCGTCGCCCGCCGGCTCGGGGGTCTGGCTGAAATCACGCTTGCGCTGGTAATCGTCGAGGGGCACCCTCCGATGATGCGCCCCGCGAGCCCTTGACGGGCCGGGCGGCACCCGTGAATTGGTAGAATATTCATATTCCAAACGGGCCTTTTTGAGGCCCTGGCGGACGCCCTCGCGGCACCGACCACTCAGCCATACAACAGGCCCTGCTGTGGGCCCGCAACGGAGTCCTCCCCTGACCGAAGACATCGCGGCGCCCACCGGCGAGACGACGACCGACGCAGAGGTAACCGGCTCAGTGGACAAGCCCCCCAAGAAGAAGAAGGGCGGCGAGTCGTACAACGCCGACAGCCTTCGCGTCCTCAAGGGCCTGGAGGCAGTGCGCCACCGTCCTGCCATGTACATCGGCGCCACCGATGTGAAGGGCCTTCATCACCTCATCCGCGAGATCGTGGACAACTCGATCGACGAGGCGCTGGGCGGGTTCTGCAACGCCATCACTGTCACCATGCATGCCGATAACTCGATGTCGGTCCTGGACAACGGCCGAGGGATCCCGGTCGACATCAACAAGGAGGAGAACGTCTCCGGCCTTGAACTGGTGCTCACCACGCTTCACGGCGGTGGCAAGTTCGATGACGAGGGCGAGGGCGCCTACAAGATGTCGGCAGGCCTCCACGGCGTCGGCGCCTCAGTGGTCAACGCCCTGTCCGAGAAGATGATCGCCGAGGTCTACCGCGACGGCCAGATCCATCGTCAGGAGTACGCCATCGGCGTGCCCCAGACCAAGGTCGAGGTCGTCGGCAAGACCGACAAGCAGGGCACCCTGATCCGCTGGTGGCCCGACAGGTCGATGTTCGACACCATCGAGCACGAGTGGGACACGATCACCGACAGGCTTCGCGAACTGGCCTTCCTCACCAAGGGCGTCAGCATCACGCTCGTCGATGAACTCCGCGAGCTGACCTACACGTTCTACTTCGAGGGCGGCATCCAGGCCATGGTTCGCCACCTCAATACCGGCCGCAACGCTGTCAACGCCAGGCCGATGTACGTCGAGAAGCAGGTCGACGGCAACACGGTGGAGGTGGCGCTGCAATATCAGAACAGCACCTTCACTGAGCATGTCCTGGGCTTCGCCAACAACGTCAATACAGCCGACGGTGGCACCCACGTCACCGGCTTCCGCACGGCGCTGACGTCGACGTTGAACAAGTACGCACGCAAGGCCAGCATCCTCAAAGACAACGACCCCAACCTCACCGGCGACGATGTGCGCGACGGTCTCACAGCCGTCATCTCGGTGAAGCTGCCCGATCCCCAGTTCGAGAGCCAAACCAAGACCAAGCTCAACAACAACGAGGTCGCGGGCCAGGTGTCGTCGGTGCTCTCCGAGGCGCTGATGCAGTACCTCGAAGAGAATCCCGGTGACGGCCGCCGCATCATCGAGCAGTCGCTGACCGCAGCCCGCGCCCGCCAGGCCGCCGCGCGAGCCCGTGAGTTGGTGCAGCGCAAGTCGCTTCTCGAATCGGCGACGCTGCCCGGCAAGCTGGCCGACTGCAGCGAGCGCGATCCGCAGTACTGCGAACTGTTCATCGTCGAGGGTGACTCGGCAGGTGGCTCCGCCAAGCAGGGCCGGGAGCGCAAGAACCAGGCCATCCTGCCGCTGCGCGGCAAGATTCTCAACGTCGAGAAGGCGCGCGCCGACAAGATCCTCGCCAACGAAGAGATCAAGAATCTCATCACAGCACTGGGCGTCGGCTTCGGCGAGAACTTCTCGGTCGAGAAGCTGCGCTACCACCGCGTCGTCCTCATGGTCGACGCTGATGTGGACGGTTCCCACATCCGAACGCTGCTGCTGACGTTCTTCTGGCGCCACCTGCAGCAGCTCATCTCCGACGGCTACCTCTACCTGGCGCAGCCGCCTCTCTACGGCTTCATCAAGAAGAACAAGGCGATCGACTACGCCTACTCCGACGCGGAGCGCGACGAGAAGCTCAAGACCCTCTCGGGCGTGAAGGTGCAGCGATACAAAGGCTTGGGCGAGATGAATGCGCAGGATCTGTGGGAGACCACGATGGATCCCGAAAAGCGCGTTCTCCTTCAGGTCACGGTGAGCGACGGCCTCAAGGCCGACGACATCTTCGACAGACTGATGGGCTCCGATGTTGAGCCGCGTAAACGATTCATCCAGACGCACGCCAAGTCGGTGCGCAATCTCGACATCTGATGGCAGCTGAGGGGGTCGTGAAGACGTCGTTGCCCATCGCCGTCGATGCCATGGGGGGCGACAACGCGCCCGCCGAGGTCGTCCGCGGGGCCCTGCAG
>JBEPVH010000003.1:0-20808 GCA_041691115.1 bacterium
CGGCCGATCCCGACCGTTTCCAGACCATTCCCTCGCACGAGGAAGCGGAGCGCTTCGCGATCCGCGCCGCCCGCCGTTTCCCCGCCCTGGAGGACGCCACCCTCCAATCGGGCTATGCCGGGATCTATGACGTAAGCGCCGACTGGCAGCCAATTATTGGGCCTATGCCCGGCATAGAGGGGCTCTATGGAGCCCTAGGATTTAGCGGGCACGGCTTCAAATTGTGTCCGGTGGTGGGCGAATTGGTAGCCGATATGGTGTTGGGGCGCGAGACGCCTGCTATAGACCGCGATCTATTCAGAGCCGATCGCTTCGCACGCGGTGACCTGGCCCCAAGCCGCTACGCCTACAACATTATCGGTTAATCGGCGTGGACCGGGGACTGCGGTTCCCAGGTAGGAACGGGGCGACTGCGGTCGCGAGTCTGTATGCCGCTACAAGGAGAGACTCCAACCTCGTTGGCGCCTGAGCCCTTGGTCATGAGTCGGCTTTCAAGTACTTCACGAACCAACGCACCACGGCGACCGTGGAACGGATGCGATTGGCGGTCTTTACAAAGCCGTGTCCTTCGTCCAGAAAGAGCACGTATTCTACCGGCACTCCGCGCTGCTTGAGGCGCTCCACCACCTGTTCGGCCTCCACCACCGGCACGTTGGTATCGTTGGCCCCATGCAGCACGATAGTCGGCGCGATGACCCGATCAATCTTGTGGATCGGGGAGAGGTCGCGCAGCATCTCCGCCTGCGTATCGGGATCGCCGTACTCCACCTTGGAGATAGCGGCCATCCAGGGCTCGGTGTGGGCGAAAAACGTCGCGAAGTTGACCACCCCATAGAGATTGGCCCCAGCGGCGAGCAGGTCCGGATACTCGGCCAGTCCGGCCATGGTCATGTAGCCGCCATAGGAGCCGCCCATGATGCCGATCCGTTGGGGGTCGCCGATGCCGCGCTCCACGACGGCGGTAATGCACGCCTTGATGTCCCGCACGGCATCGACGCGCAGTGGTCCGTTATCCAGGTTGACGAACGTCTTGCCGAAACCCGAGGAGCCGCGCACGTTCGGGGCCAGCACCGCGATACCCTGGGCCAAAAGGGCCTGATAGGTGCTGTTGAAGTTCGGTCGGGATTGCCCCTCCGGCCCGCCGTGAAAGCTCAGAACGACGGGACCCGGCCTGGCCGCGGTACGCGGCCGATAGAGCCAGCCGCTCAGTTCCATGCCGTCATGGGCCGGAAAACGGATCAACTCCGGTTGGATCAGGCTCTCCAGCTCTACGCCCGCGTGCGGGCTATGGGTAATCTGCGTGAGATGCCCCGTCACCCGATCGAGCGTCCAGATATCGGCAGGCGTCGCGGCGCCCTGCGCCGTCATGGCCAACAGCCGGCCGTCGCGTGAGAAGCTAAGATCTCCCACGATCTCGGCGGGCAGGGCGACGGGGTCGGACGAGCGTCCGGCGGCAAGGTCAAAGAAGACCAGCTCATTACGTCCGGCCACGTTCCAGAGCAGCGCGGCGACGGCGCCCGCCTCGTCGATCACAAAGCTCTCAAGTTCGGCGTCATCGCGTGCGGCAAGCGCCTCGCCGGGTCCAGGCACGCCTGCAGCGTCGAGAACTACTCGGCAAAAGGCGACCATCTCCCGCCCTACGTTCGAGGCCAGATAGGTGGTCTGCCCATCATGCGAGAATCGGCCGCCTGCGGGACTTGCCGGCCCGTCGTGCGGCGTCAACAGTTGCTCCTCGCCGGTGTGCAGGTCGATCAGGAACAGGTTGTCGTCCCCGCGGTTCAGCATGCGATAGAGCACGGTTTGTCGTTGGTCCCGGCTCACATCGGTCAGTGCGCCGATCCCCTTGTTCTTCGCGGCCAACCGCCACTCGCCGCTTGCCACGTCCATGAGATAGGCGTCCATTGCCCCCGCGTCGCGCCGGTTCGAGGCCAAGGCCAGCGCGTGCCCGGCGAAGCTCCAGGGGCCTAGCAGGTTGTTCTCCTTGCCGCCGGCGGTCGCGCGGCGCAACTCCGTGCCGTCGGGGCGGATGAGGTAGACCTGGGTATTCATGCCTCCGCCCGGGGCGAGCGCGAAGGCCAACCACTCACCGGACGGTGACCACGAGACGCGGCTGATCTGGTCGTCCAGCGTGGTCACGCGGCTGGGCGCGCCCCCTTCGACCGGTACGGTCCAGACCTGGGGTACGCCCGTCAAGTCCGAGACGAAGGCCAACCGCCTGCCGTCCGGGGAGAAGCTGGGGCTGAAACATCGTCCGATCTCGGCCATGACCGTCACCGACGCCTCCAGATCGCCGGCTGAAGTTTCTGAGTTGGTTATATGCGATGTGGTGTGAGACATGGCTGGTGTAGACTCCTTTCCGACCTTTGGAAGCGCCCGCCGCCGGCGGCGTGGTCCTCGTTTCCTGTCTCGCGCTGCTCCGGCGCGTCGTAGTCAATCCTACCCTTCCATCGCGTTTCGTGCCTCCGTAGCCTGGCTCGCGCCGTATATCGGTATCGCCACTACCTTGGCTCGGGCGCCTAGTCGGCCAGGCAGGCTCATACCCGAGCGCATCACCGAAGCGAACCGTCGTATGCGCTAGTCCAATCAGTTCTACGCAGCCACCCATCCGGGTGATGCCCCATATCCACATTGGGGCAATACTAAGGATAGGGTTATCTAATAACCCGCAAGGAGTAAGACATCATGCCGAAGACGGGACACCATCATAGTAATCCGACCAGCGCCGAGAACAGCCAATCGGCGGCTGCGCAGGCCGCGGCGGATTTCGATCGCGATCTGCATCCCAATGCTCTTGTCGAGCAAAACACCGGCTTTGAGGGGACGACGGCGGCCGACATAAAAGAGGCTGGCGCCTTGCTTCACGACTTCACGAATGATGAACTACGAGCGATACCGATCCTTCCGGTTGGTACGCGCCTTGAGCAAGGGGCGACCTACCTCGACCTCATGGACCGAGGGTACGGTCCGTTCCACGGGCAGGCCAATATGGAGGCAGGTTCGGACCACTATTACGTGCCGAAGAAGGCGCTCGACTATGTGACCTGGAATCGCCTGACCGGCGTTACCGATCCGGAGCGACTGGACGAGGCGCCGGATTCGGACGGATAGTCCGCGCATCCAGAGACGAGAACCGGCTGCCAGGACACGTGACAGCCGAAAGATTGCTTGGTAGGAGGATCAGGTTTACCTCTCCTGCCAAGCTGCCTGAAGCGGTTTATAGCTAAGCAAGGTGATTCCTTCCTGCCGGATCATCTCGCGGGCTTCGGATGAGATCAGGAAATCCAGATCCGTTTGGCGTACCCGCGCCCCCTCCGGCTGTATGGCCGATAACTCACCGTCTTCGAGACCCGGATGCACTGCCCACTCACTCAGCCCCGCCGGGAGGTCTCGCAACAGTTGAGCGTATTGGGTTGCCTTGCCGACTGTCTCCAGTCTAAAGCTGTCCAACAGGTTGTGGTCGGCGGTGGGCATGCCTTGAGCCTGCGTTTTTTCAACCAAAGGCTGCTCGTAAACTCGCAAGGCAAGTCCGTATTCCCTGGCCAGCCCAAGCGTCATCTCGAAGACATCGGCCCTTCCGCCGCTGTGCAGGCAATGCCAATCCAGATGGGTCGGCTTGAGTGCGACCGCCAACACGGTTTCAATCTGGGATCGGAATTCCAGTTCCAACTCATCCAACCTTGCTTGAGCCAGAAATTCGGACATACGCTCGAGGCCATAGAAGTAGCCCGTCTCATCCAGTAAGGACGGCACCTTATCCCTGGCGGTGAGTGGGCGCCAGCGATAATCGACTGATTCGCAGATCACGGTCAGGTGCACACCGAAGGGGATTTCGGGATTTTCCCCGAGTAGACGCATGGCATGCACTGCCCAGGGACAGGGCGCCATCAAGGTGGTGGAACAGACCACACCTTCCTTGAGTGAGCGAAGAATCGCCGCATTGGTTGAGTGACACATACCAAAATCATCGGCGTTGATAATTAATAGACGAGCATCAGTTGGATACCCTAACAGTCGGTTGGCCTCGCCTTTGAACCTACCTTCCCGATTGGTCATAGCGTTCTCCCGCCGCGTTGACCCTGACGAACGGCTCCAGCACCTCCGGCGATGTGATGACGCCATAGCGGGACGGCTTCCTGAATGCATTGCCCCAGGTCTCCCGGGTACGATAGGCGCGCAGCGCCTCAAGATCGAAGTGGGCGAGATAGACATCTTCCTGTTCGCCGGCCTCGATCACCGTTGTATCTCGTGAGCGGCCCTCGGCATCAAAGGCAATCGGATCGTAGGCGGCGGACCGGCCACCGTTCCCTGGTCCCGCGTAGTTGGTCATCGCCACGCCGACCATGTTCTCGTAGGCGCGGGCCCGAAACTGGCCCAGGCGATTCGCCTCCAGTTCACAGGCGTTCGGGGTGAGAATAATCTCGGCCCCTTTCAGCATCAAGGCCCGCGCACTCTCGGGAAACTCGCGGTCATAGCAGATCATGGCGCCGATCTTGACCGGGCCTTCCGCCGTGTCAAGCGTACTGACATAGAAGTCGTCCCCCGGCGTGCAGGCGCTTTCCAGGCCGAAGTCGCAGGTATGGACCTTGGCGTAGGTGATGACAATCTCGCCGTGCCGGTCGATCAGTGAGACGGTGTTCCGCGGCGGGCCGGCCCATCGTTCGAGATAGGTGATCGCTATGGCCATGTTCAGTTCTTGGGCGAGCGCCGTGAAGTGGGTGATGAATGGATCATCTCGGCCGATCGCCTGGGCCTGCCACTCCGCGATTGCCTGTGCCGGTTGGGGTCTGGCCGCATCCTCGGCTGTCCATAGCTCCCGGGCCCGCCACACGTCGTCTGCCGGCCCTACCTCGTCTCGTGACTCGTAGAACCGGTAGCCGATGCTCCACATCTCTGGAAAGAGCGCGATGTCCGCACCCATCCCATGCGCTCGCTGGGACCGTCGGGGGTGTGGGAGATCTTCATTCCCAATGCCGTCGTCGGCACCACCTATAAGTTCCGCATCACCCGCGCCGACGGCCGCCACGTCCTCAAGGCCGATCCGCTGGCCCGGCATCAGGAGCAATCACCGGCGACGGCATCGATCGTGGCCGAGAGCAACTACGTGTGGGCCGACGCGGCCTGGATGAAACGCCGTGCCGCCTGGAAGCCCGTGGAATCCCCAATTTCGGTGTACGAACTGCATCTCGGTTCATGGCGACGCGGCGAGGGCAATCGCGTTCTCACCTACCGCGAGGCGACACAGCAACTGGCGGCTCATTGCCTGGCACTGGGCTTCACGCACATCGAACTGCTGCCCGTCGCCGAGCATCCGTTCACCGGCTCGGGGGGCTACCAGGTGTCGAACTACTACGCGCCGACATCGCGCTACGGCGACCCCGACGACCTGCGCTGGTTCGTCGATCACATGCACCAGAAGGGTATCGGCGTCATCATCGACTGGGTTCCGGCGCACTTCCCGCGCGACGACTGGGCACTTGCCCGTTTCGATGGCACGGCCCTCTACGAACATATCGATCCCCGCCGCGGCGCCCATCCCGACTGGGGAACCCTCATCTTTAATTACGGGCGCAACGAGGTGCGCAATTTCCTCGTCGCCAACGCCCGCTACTGGAGCGAGGAGTTCCACATCGATGGTCTGCGTGTCGATGCAGTGGCATCCATGCTGTATCTCGATTACTCGCGCAACGCCGGCGAATGGCTGCCCAATCAGCATGGCGGACGCGAGAACCTCGAGGCGATCACCCTGCTGCGCGAATTCAACGAGGTCATGCACGCCGACTTCCCGGGTGTCATCACCATCGCTGAGGAATCGACGGCATGGCCCGGCGTGTCACGGCCCACATCAACGGGCGGACTCGGCTTCACGTTCAAGTGGAACATGGGCTGGATGCACGACACGCTCGACTACATGAGCAAGGAGGCGGTGTTCCGCCGCTACCACCATCATCAGTTGACGTTCGGCCTGCTCTACGCTTGGACAGAGAACTTCGTGCTGCCCCTGTCGCACGACGAGGTCGTACACGGCAAGGGATCCATCCTCGGCAAGATGAGCGGCGACGATTGGCAGAAGTTCGCCAACATCCGCTGCCTCTACGGCTGGATGTGGGCACATCCCGGCAAGAAGCTTCTCTTCGCCGGGTCGGAGTGGGGCCAATTGGGCGAGTGGCGCCATGACCACTCCTTGGATTGGCATCAACTCGACGAGCCCAAACATGCAGGTGTCATGGACCTCGTGCGCGATATCGGCGCGCTCTACAAGGAGACCCCTGCGCTCTACGAGCGCGATGCCTCCTCCGAGGGATTCCATTGGCTCGACGCCGGCAACGTCGACCAGAACGTCATCGGCTTCATGCGCTTCGACGCCCACGGCTTCCCGGGACTTGTCTGCGTCAGCAACTTCTCACCCGTCGTGCATCACGGATTCCGCATGGGCTTCCCTCGCGCCGGCCAGTGGCGTGAAGTTCTCAACACCGACGCCGCCGAGTACGGCGGTTCGGGCCAGGGCAACCTCGGTGCTGTGACCACCGAACCCATCAGCTGGCACGGCTGTGGCGACTCCGCTCTGGTGACGCTGCCGCCGCTGGCGACAGTCTGGTTCACGCCCGCCTGATCACCCGACCCAGACGACTCCGTCACCCGCTGTCGCGTAGCAGGGTTGCCATTCACCACCGCCGCGCGCCTCAAACGCGCCGCGGTAATGAAGGTTGCGCAGAGCCCACCACTCGATGTAAGCATCGAGCGATGCGGGCTCAGCGCCGTATCCCGCCACCATGGCCGCGCGCGTGACGTCAACCGCTTCGGCCGACGTCATCACATAGGACGCGACATCGGCGGCGGGGATGTCGTATCGGGCCAGAGGGTCGATGACGCGGAGCCCTGCCTCGGTGATCAGGATGTTCTTGTGGTAGTAGTCGCCGTGGATGATGACCGACCCCGGAGTGGCCAGAAGCGTCGCCGCCAGCTCGGCTGCCCGGCGCAGTTGCTGCGCCGAGAGGTGGGCACTCTGCGACAGCGCCGCAGCCTCAACTGCCATCCAGGCGCGGGGTATGGCGTCAGTGCCCTCAGTGGCATGCAACTCACTCAGCAGCGCCCCCGCGGCCCGCGCATGAGTTGCCGTATCGCTGAGAGCCACACCATCAATGAACTCGCGGAGATGGAGGCCGTCCTCGAAAACAGCGACAAGCCGGGGGACCACCCCTTTGCCACGCCACAACTCCAGGGCCTCGGCTTCACCCAGACAGTCGTGCTGCTGTGGCTGGGCTGCCTTGAGGAGGAGGTCAGTGCCTGTCGCGTCGGTGACCCGCGCGACCACCCCGTAGTGGGACGGCAGGACCTCGCGCAGCGTCAGCGAGTGTGCTGCGCAGAGGGCTAGGACATCGGACACGGGCGGATCGTAGTCCCACCGGACGCCCCCAGCGGCTACCCTGCAGACATGACACAAGAGGACGTCCGTGCGCGCCTGCTCGCAGAACGCGCCCGGCTGAGCGATGTTCATGTTGCCGCCACCCGCCTACACGGCACCGACGACGGCGTCGAGATGGCGGCGGAATCACTGCCGTCGGAGATGGCATCACTGACGATCGACCGCGAGCTCGACGAATCGGTCGCGCAGCACGCCGTCAGCGAACTCGACGAGATCGAGGCCGCCCTCAAGCGCCTCGACGACGGCAAATACGGCACCTGCGAGGAATGCGGCAAGGCCATCCCTGAAGCACGCCTGGAAATCCAGCCGGCAGCACGCTTTTGCGTCGACGACCAGGCTCGGATGGAGCGCTCCCGCTAGGTCGTTTACCGCCTCTTAACAGAGGCCGTGAATTCGCGTCACACACTCCGCCGATGGCGGTTGTAGAGTTGGAATCACTCACACGGAACCCGCATCGGCCGATGCCCGTCAACCACGTGACCCACTGGCGCCAGCCCGACGAGACAGCCTCGCCGTCGCTGGCGGCGGCGTTTAACAGGCCTCAGGGGTCTTTGTCCGTGCCATGTCCCGGCTCCGGGTGGAGACTGGCCTGCATGTACGAGGAGGGGCCGCTGATACCGGCGGATCTTCTGGTGGGCGGGGCGCCTACCAATCCGGTGGCAGCTGGGGTAATTGCCCAGAGGCTTCTACCGGCAGTCCAGCGACTCGCCGATGGCGATGAGTCCGGGGGCCTGGTGGTTCGACGTATCACCACAGCCGCTGAAGTCAGCTCCTTCCGCATCGAGATCGCCAACTCGCCGTACTACGCCACGATCACCGAGCACAACGTCATCGAGGCCTATCACGTGGATATGCCACGACGCGCCGGGCGCCGCCGCACCGAGATGAGGCCCGTGCTGGTCGAGTTGATGCATGTCTTCACTGTCCATGACGCGGAGGGTGCCCTGGTATCGGCATCGGACGCCGTTCCCGCCTTCGCCCAGCCCGAGGCCGAGGCATCGGTGTTCGGTGAGCTGTTCGAGGCGGCGAGGCACGTCGAGATCGAGCTGGCAGGTGGCGGTTACGTACGGACGCCCGAGGAGCAAAGCCAGGCCTGAACCCCGGGCTTTACCGGAACGTTGGCTTGGTGTCACAGGTCCTGGACCATGATGTGGCCATGGCTGCCGAGCGCACCGACATCGAGTTCGCCCTCAGCGCCGCGCACAGTCCTGCGTGGTGGAATCTAGAGACCGACCCCCTGCGCCAGGCGGTCCGCGTCTGGCAGTTCGCCGCCGGGGCGGAGGTCCTGCGCACCGAGCTAGAAGCTGTGGCCAGGCGTAAACCCATCACAGCCGAACTGGCGCCGCAGACCCGGGCTCTGGCAACAGCGCTCAACGAGGCTCCGGCATCGGGTCGCGTCCTCTATCGCGGTCTCAAGGCGCCCGCGGCCGACGGCGAGTACACGGTCGGCGCCACGGTGACAAGCGACACGCCGCTGTCATTCAGCCGCAGCGCCCACGACGCCTACAACGCGCAGTACGGCGCTCACACCCTGCTCCACCTTGAGCCGGGCGCCACGGCCCTGGAACTGGGCCGGCATAGCAACATCTTCAAGAACGAATCTGAGTGGCTGACCCCGCCGGCGACCTACGAAGTCACGTCGGTGGAATCCGTCGATGGCATCACGGTCGTGGGAATGCGTCAACACGTGGCGCTGCCGTACGACGTGATGTCGATCACTGAGGCGGCTTCCTTGGACCTGGGCGCCATCGAACCCATCGAGCCGGTCGGCGCAGCGCCTGACACCCTGACCACCGACTGGGAACAACAGATGTACTTCCCGTTGATGGCGGAGAGGCAAGTACCACAACCCTTGCTCGGTGTCCTGCAGGGGCATTACGGCCCGACGCTTGATGCTCACGGCAACGGCGGTGATTTCGTCGATGCCCGGATCGCCGCCCTCGATCGCCTTGTCCGGTCCATTGACCTGCAGCCCGTGATCGTCATGGCGACAGGAGCCACTGCCGGATTCGAAGCGCTTGCCCGTTACCACGCGGCCGACGGGACTGCCATATCGCCAGCCGTCGTCCTCGAGGATGCGCGCGATGCCGGCCACGGCCGGGAGTTCGAGGATCGTGCACTCGACGATGCCCTCGGTCTGCTGCCGTCCATACCCGATGGCGCATGGCTCGAGGTCAATGTCGGCAACGAGTCCCTGGCGGCCTGGACCACCACGCGCCGCCTTCAGGCCGCTGCCGCCAACGGTATCGACCTTTCCCGCGTCATCGTCGACGTCACCGCCGCCGCCAATGTCAACCGCGCCGCCCTGCGCTGGCAGGCCGAGGCGATGGCCGAGATCGGCGTGCGCATAGCACTCGACAACGTGACAGACCTGGGCAACGCCGAAGCCAGCTCCACCCTCGAGGACACGGTCGCGGCAGTGCGCCCAGCGATGGTGAAGATCGCAGCATCGGAAGTTGCAGCGGCAACGGACGACCCCCTGCGGGCGAGCGCCATCACCGATTTCATGGCACGCGTCGGTGTGATCTCGCCCGGTACCCAATTCGTCGCCGTCGGTGCTGACGCCGCAGCCTGCGACAGTCTCGGAATCGGCATCGGCCAATCATTCGCGCTGGGTGCGCCAGGGCCGCCTCACGACGTCATTAAGAACGCCAACATCGCAGCAGTGGAGCAACCCGCGAAGCTGACGGCTCCCGACATCGCCTGACCTGTCTCAGTGGCGAAAGTGGCGATGTCCCGTGGTCACCATGGCGACGCCGCGCGCATCGGCCGCCTCGAGAACCTTGCCGTCGCCCTTGCTCCCGCCGGGTTGAATGACGGCGACGACACCGGCGTCTGCAAGCGTCTCGACGCCGTCGGGCATGGGGAAGAAGGCGTCGGACGCGGCCACGGCACCCTGCGCCAGGTCGCCGGCGCGCTTGACGGCAAGTTCGGCCGCCTCGACGCGTGACATCTGCCCGGCACCGACGCCGACGGCTCGGCCGTCCTTGACGATGACGATGGCGTTGGACTTGACGTGACGGCACACGCGCCAGGCGATGAGCAGGTCATCCCACTCTTCGGCGGTGGGGTGGCGCTGCGACGTGACGTCCATGACGTCACGGCTCACCTTCTTGGTGTCGGCATCCTGCACCAGCAGACCGCCGTCGATGGAGCGCACGTCCCACTGCGTTGACGCGGCGGCGGGCTCGGCAACAAGAATCCGCAGCCGCTCGCGCTTGGCAAGAAGGGCTGCAGCCTCCGGCGTGACAGCCGGTGCCACCACCACTTCGAGAAATGTCGTCCCCAGCGCCTCGACAACGGATTCGTCGAGGGTTCCGTTGAGGGCGACGATGCCGCCATAGGCGGCGCGAGGATCGCAATCGTAGGCGCGGCGGTAGGCGTCGGCGATGCTGCTGCCGATGGCGAAGCCGCAGGGATTGGTGTGCTTGATGACGGCAGCTGCCGGCTCAGTGAATTCGGCGACGACGCGGCGCGCCGCATCAACATCCAGCCAGTTAGTAAACGACATGCCGGGTCCCTGCAACTGGCGCGCATGCGCCAGGCCTGTGGGCATGCCCGGAATCGCGTAGAGACCACCACGCTGATGCGGATTCTCGCCGTAGCGCAGACCGGCGATGAGGTGGCCGCCCGTTGAGAAGGCCTCGGGGATGGTGTCCTCGTCGCCGACAGAGGTGAGGTAGGCGGCGACAGCTGTGTCGTAGGCGGCGACATGACGAAATGCCTGTGCCGCGAGCCGATGCCGCAGCGCCACCGAGACCTCGCCGGTAGCTTCGATGTCAGTGAGGACATCGTCGTATTGATCAGGCGACACCACCACCGCCACCGATTCGGAGTTCTTGGCGGCTGCGCGAATCATGGTGGGACCGCCGATGTCGATCTTCTCGATGACTGCTGCATGATCCGCGCCGCTGGCCACGGTCTCAGCGAAGGGATAGAGCGACACGGCGATGAGGTCGAAGAGCGGATAGCCGCGCTCCTCCATCTGGGCCATGTGATCTTCATCGTCGCGACGCGCCAGGATGCCGGCGTGAACAGCAGGATGCAGTGTCTTGACGCGCCCGGAGAGCATCTCGGGATGTCCGGTGACCTCGCTGACGGGGCGGGCGGTGATGCCCTCCTTCATGAGGTGGGCACGGGTGCCATCGGTGGCGACGATCTCCCACCCCGCCGCCACCAGGCCGCGCGCAAAGCTGATGACGCCGGAGCGGTCGGCGACACCGATAAGAGCGCGCCGTGTCATGCCCGTGCGACTCCCGGCTCGACGATGGCGACATGATCGGCGGAGATACGCAGTCTGCCTTCGCACCAGAGCGACACGGCCTGCGGTACCAGCCGCCATTCCTGTTCATGGATGCGCTGCCGCAGATCATCGGCGCTGTCACCGTCTTCAACGGGTACCGCGGCCTGAAGGATGATCGGGCCTGAGTCGGTGTCACCGGGGGCCAGCAGATGCACAGTGCAGCCGCTCACCTTGACGCCGGCCGCCAGTGCCTGTTCGACGGCATCCATGCCGCCCCCGAAGGCGGGAAGCAACGACGGATGCACGTTGATGATGGCACCGGGAAAAGCTGCAAGAAACTCGTCGCCGAGGACGCGGTTGTAACCGGCACAGACGACAAGAGTGACACCCGCCTGGCGCAGGCGCGTGACCATGTCGGCATCGCGCAGCACTGTGTCGCCATTGAAATCACTCAACGGCAGGACGGTGCACGGCACTCCAAACCGGGAGGCAACGTCGACGGCGCCTGCGTCGCGCCGATTGCACAACACCAGCGCTATCTCGCCGGGGAATCCCGGCTCCTGCGCCGCCTCGGCCAGTGCCACCAGATTGCTGCCCTTGCCGGACACGAGCACGCCAATCCGCGTGCGGCTCACCGCAGCACCACGCGGTCGGCCGAGGTGGCCACCACTTCACCAACATGCCACAACGGCCAGCCGCCCACCTGGTCGGGGACGTCGGTGCCGGCGGGCACGACAACGATCATGCCCAGGCCCATGTTGAACGTGCGCCACATCTCATCGGGATGAATCCCGCCCGTCTCCTGCAGAGCAGTGAACAGCGGTGGCACCGTCCAGGTGTTGCGTTCGATGACAGCACCAAGGCCGGCAGGAAGAATGCGCGGCACATTCTCCAGCACGCCACCGCCGGTGATGTGGGCCAGTCCGCGGATGCTCGCCGTCTGGCGCAACTCGTTGATGGCGCCGAGGTAGCAGCGATGCGGCTCAAGAAGGAGGTCGGCGAGCGGGGTGTCGGTACCGGGCAGTACGGCGTCCCATTCGATCTCCTTGTCGGCCACGATGTGGCGGACAAGTGAGTAGCCGTTGGTGTGCAGCCCCGACGATGGCAATGCCAGCAGCGTGTCGCCGGCGGTGATCGCAGCACCGTCGATGATGCCGTCGCGCTCCACAGCGCCGACGATAAATCCAGCGATGTCGTAGTCGCCGAGTGCGTAGACACCGGGCATCTCGGCGGTCTCGCCACCGACAAGGGCTGTGCCCGTGGCGCGGCAGGCTGCGGCGACGCCGTCGACGATCTCGGCCAGCTGTTCGGGGACCAGGCGTCCCGTCGCGTAGTAATCAAGGAAGAACAGTGGTGCTGCACCGCAGCAGAGGATGTCGTTGACGCAGTGGTTGACGAGGTCCTCGCCGATGCCGCGATGCCGGGCGGTGGCGATGGCCACCTTGACCTTGGTGCCGACGGAGTCCGTCGACGACACCAGCACGGGAGCCTTGTAGGCGGCGGGGTCGAAGGCGAAAAGACCGGAGAAGGCACCGATCCCGCCAAGAACCTGGGGTCCGTGGGTCGACGCCACCGAGCGACGAATCATGGCGACGGCGCGATTGCCCGCCTCGATATCGACACCGGCATCGGCGTATCTGAGATCACCCACGAGCGATGACTCTAGCGATGCACAGGACTCTCATGACCGCGGCGTCAGCGGGATCTCGAGAGCAAGCTTGCTCCCCTCGCTCTGCTCGGGCAGAGGCACCGGATATTCGCCGGTGAAGCAGGCGAAGCAGAAGCCGGCACCGTCGGGCGCGCCGACGGATTCGCGCAGTCCCATCAGGGACAGATAGCGGAGCGAATCGGCGCCCACAAGCCTGCCTACCTCATCGTCCGAGTTCTCGGCGGCGATGAGTTCGTTGCGCGTCGCCATATCGATGCCCATGAAGCAGGGCCAGACGATGGGCGGCGAGGCGATGCGCATGTGGACCTCAGCTGCCCCTGCGTGGCGAAGCTCCTCAACGATGTGGCGCGATGTCGTGCCGCGCACGATCGAGTCGTCGACGAGCACCACCCGCTTGCCGTCAAGGACATGCCGCATGGGATTGAACTTGAGGCGCGTTGCCGACTCGCGCAGCCGCTGCGAGGGCTGGATGAACGTACGCGTGATGTAGCGCGACTTGATCATGCCCTCGACGAACGGCATGCCACTGCGCTCCGCATAGCCAACGGCGGCGGGTGTTCCCGAGTCCGGCATGGTGATGACGATGTCGGCCTCGGCAGGAGACTCCTCGGCGAGGCGCCTGCCCATGGCGCGCCGCGCCTCGTACAACGACCTGCCGCTCATCTCCGAGTCCGGACGCGCGAAGTAGATGAATTCGAACGAGCAGGTGGCACGGGGTGCGCCATCGCTCTCGATGGTCACCGAGCGCATGCCCCCGGTGGTGATCTCCACGATTTCGCCGGGCTCGACCTCACGCAAGTGCTCGGCACCGACGACGTCGAGGGCGCATGTCTCCGAGGCGACGATGGTGGCGGCTTCGTCGCCTTCACCCAGCTGGCCCAGGCAGAGCGGACGGATGCCGAGCGGATCGCGGGCGGCGATCAGCGCCGTCGTCGTCAACAGCACCAGGCAGTACGCGCCGGTGGCGCGCGGCAGCGCCAGGCGCAGGGCTTCGACGAGGTCGGGTGCTGGTGTCCGCTCGAGCAGCCGACCCAGAACCTCGGTGTCGCTGGTGGAGTCAAAGGTGGCGCCCGCCGCAGCCAGCTCATCGTGCAGGGCGCGGGTGTTGGTGAGGTTGCCGTTGTGGGCGACGAGGAATGGACCCGCTGTCGGATGCGTGAAACGCATCGGCTGGGCGTTGTCGAGCTTGGTCGAACCCGTCGTGCTGTACCGGGTGTGGCCGATGGCGATATCGCCCTTCAGTCCGTCGAGGGCGTCCTGGTCGAACACCTGCGCCACAAGACCCATCTCTTTGACGATCCGCAGTTCGGTTCCATCGCTGACGGCGATGCCGGCGGATTCCTGGCCACGGTGCTGCAGCGCATATAGCCCGAAGTAGGTGATGTTGGCAACGTCGTCGCCCGGCGCATGAACGCCGAAGACGCCGCACTCCTCGTGCATCTTGTCGTGGGTGAGCTCGTCAGGCACCATCGAGAGCTCCTTCGTAGGCGCTGCGCGCCGCATCCAGGCTGACGTCGAGGACGCTGTCAACGCGAATCGTCGTTCCGCCCGTGTGACCGATGGTCGTCAACGGAACGTCGTGGGTCACTGCCAGCTCACTCAACTCCGCCTTGGCTTCGGGCGCGAAGCTGACGAGGAAGCGCGACTGTGTCTCGGAGAAGAGGAGGGCTGCTGATACCGGCGCATCGAGTGCCACGTCAGCACCGATGCCACCGAGAAGTGCGCACTCCGCCAGGGCCACGGCAAAACCGCCGTCGGCGATGTCGTGCGCCGACCGCAGCAGGCCGCGAGCGGCGGCATCCAGGATGAACTCCTGCACGCGCACCTCCAGAGCCAGATCGAGGCGCGGCCGCAGACCGGCGTTGACGCCGTGAGCCAGCCGCTGGTACTCGGAGCCGCCCAGTTCCGTGCCGTGCGACGGCCCGGCGATGGCAACGACGTCGCCTTCAGAGGCGAATGCAGCCGTGAGACGGTTCTCGATATCGGCGAGCCAGCCGACCATGCCGATGACCGGCGTCGGGTCGATGGATATCCCCGACGTGTCGTTGTACAGCGATACATTGCCCGACACCACGGGTGTGTTCAATGCGCGGCACGCCTCGGCGATGCCGTCGACGGATTCGGAGAGTTGCCAGAATATCTCGGGCTTCTCTGGATTGCCGAAGTT
Source organism: bacterium (assembly GCA_041691115.1). Lineage (GTDB taxonomy): Bacteria > Chloroflexota > Dormibacteria > Aeolococcales > Aeolococcaceae > JBEPVH01. The sequence goes on from JBEPVH010000003.1 coordinate 15,503, forward strand.
GAGGCAGTTGGTCACCGCCAGCGGACGGGCACCTGTCGCCACCACGTTGCGCGCCGCCTCACACACAGCGATGGCGGCACCGCGGTGCGGATCCAGAGCACCGAACCTTGCGTTGCCATCGGTGGACAGCGCGATGGCACCGGGCGTGCCGCGAACGCGAATCAGGGCGGCGTCGCCGCCGGGACCGATGACTGTGTCATCGCCGACCTGATGGTCATAGCGCCGGAAGACGCGGCGCCGGCTGCCGATGTTGGCCGAGCCGAGGAGCCGGAGCAGAGCCTCATCGGCAGTCCACGGCTCCGCTTCGGACGCAGGGTCCACCGCCAAGAGGTCGTCGAGATGGGGTGGACGGCGCATGTCGGGATGGCGCAGTGGCACGTCGTCAATGAGCATGTCAAGCGGCAGATCGCAGACAACATCAGCACCGTCATGGATGACCATGGCGCCCGTGTCGGTGATGGTGCCGATGACGGCGGAATGCAGATCCCAGCGCGCGAACTCCGCGCTGACGGATTCCTCATCGCCGGCGTTGACGACAAGAAGCATGCGCTCCTGAGATTCCGAGAGCATCACCTCATACGGTGTCATGCCGCGTTCGCGACGCGGCACCGCAGTGATGTCGATATCGATGCCGCAGTCGCCGCGATGCGCCAGCTCTGAGGCCGCCGATGTCAGACCCGCGGCGCCGAGATCCTGCATGGCGACGATGCGTGGATCGCCCGCCAATTCCAGGCACGCCTCCATGAGACATTTCTCGAGGAAAGGATTGCCCACCTGGACCGCGGGGCGCCGTTCCTCCGACGTCTCATCGAGTTCGACAGACGCAAAGGTGGCCCCGTGAATGCCGTCGCGCCCGGTGTCGGCACCGACGAGAAGCACGGGATTGCCCTGACCCGCGGCAACGGCGCGCGTCAGCTTCTCGGTGTCGATGATGCCGACGCACATCGCGTTGACGAGGCAGTTGTACCTATACGACTCATCGAAGTAGATCTCGCCGCCGACGGTGGGAACGCCGATGCAGTTGCCATAGCCGCCGATGCCGGCGACGACACCGTCGAAGAGACGGCGCTGATCAGCTTCGTCGAACGGCCCGAAGCGCAGCGAGTCAAGCAGCGCCACAGGACGCGCGCCCATCGTGAAGATGTCGCGGAGGATGCCGCCGACACCTGTCGCCGCACCCTGGTAGGGCTCGATCGCCGATGGATGATTGTGGGATTCGATTTTGAAGACCACAGCCTTGCCGAAACCGATGTCCACAGCCCCTGCATTCTCGCCGGGTCCTTGAAGTACGGCGGGGCCCGTCGTGGGCAGTCGCCGTAACAGCGGCTTCGACGTGCGGTAGCCGCAATGCTCACTCCACAGGGCGCCAATGATTCCCAGTTCGACATCGCCGGGAACGCGGCCAAGACGATCAACGGCGAGGTCATATTCCTCGCGGCCCATGGCAACGGCTCCGAGCTGCGCGTCGGTGACTGTCGCTGCAACGTTGCTCATGCCGTCGCCATCGCGGTGGCCACCGACATGAACAGGCGGAGGCCGTCAGCGGATCCCAGCATCGCCTCGCAGGCGCGCTCGGGGTGGGGCATCATGCCGAGGACGTTACCGGCCTCGTTGACGATGCCGGCGATGTCGCGCATCGATCCGTTGGGCGATTCACCGGTGTAGCGGAAGACGACGCGCCCGGAGGCTTCCAGCGCATCGAGGGTTGCCTCGTCAGCGACGTAACGGCCTTCGCCATGCGACACCGGAATCGACAGGGTCTCACCAACCGTACACGTTGCAGTGAAGGGCGTCCGCGTCGTTTCGACGCGCAGGGCCGCGGGCTCGCAGCGAAACTGCAGCGACGCATTGCGCGTCAGCGCCCCGGGCAGCAGATGCGCCTCGCAGAGGATCTGAAATCCATTGCAGATGCCCCAGACGAGCCCACCCGCTGCGGCGAACTCGGCAACGGCAGCCATCAAGGGGGCGAAGCGGGCGACAGCACCGCTGCGCAGATGGTCGCCGTAGCTGAAGCCTCCCGGCAGGATGACGCAGTCGACGCCGCGCAGATCGGTGTCCTTGTGCCAAAGCATCACCGCCTCATGACCCGCCAGCGTCACCGCATGCGCGCAGTCGCGGTCAGACCAGGTTCCGGGGAAGACGGCGATACCGAACTTCATGCAGGCGCCGCTTCGCGAACGATGATGCGGTGATCCTCGATAACGGGATTGCGCAGCAACTTCTCGCACATCTCGCGGACAGCGGCGTCCGCGGCGGCGGTTGAGACGGCCTCGAGCTCGACCTCGATGTGCTTGCCGACGCGCACCCGCGACACGCTCTCGAAGCCGAGATGGTGCAGCGAGTCGCGAACGACGAGGCCCTGGGGATCGTTGACAACTTCCTTGAGTGCCACCACAACCTCAGCGATGTAGCGCGGCATCAGCTGATCTCCAGATCGCAGATGCGTCGTGCCGCCTCGATGTAGCGGGCGCGGGTGCCGTCGATGACATCCGCAGGCAACTCGGGACCCGGTGCCGTCTTGTCCCAGGTCAACGTTTCCAGATAGTCGCGAACCGGCTGCTTGTCGAAAGAGGGCATGGAGCGCCCCGGCGCCCATTCCGTGGCATCCCAGAAACGTGACGAATCCGGAGTGAAGACCTCGTCGATCAATGTCAGCTCGGAGTCGATGAAGCCGAATTCGAACTTGGTGTCGACGAGGATCATGCCGCGCTGCTCGCAGTGCTGCGACGCGGCATCGAACAGCATCAAGGAGACTGCCTCGAGCCGCGCTGCCAGTTCGGCGCCGACGCTGTCGCTGAGCTGAGCCCGCGAGATGTTCTCGTCGTGGCCGTCATCATTCTTGGCGGCCGGCGTGAAGCGCATTTCCGGCAGCCGCGACGATTCGCTGAGGCCCGTGGGGAGTGGTTCACCCGCCAATGTCCCGGCCTCGCGATACTCCTTCCATCCTGAACCTGCCAGGTAGCCCCGAACGACACATTCGATGTCGATGCGGTCGGCACGGCGAACGTGCATGGAACGGTCGCGCCACGCGGCCCAGTCCATCCCCGCGGGGATCGGATCAGGGTCGGCGCCGACGAGATGGTTGGTGACGATGTCGGTGGTCTTGGCGAACCAGTAGTTCGACATCTGCGTGAGCACGCGCCCCTTGTCAGGAACGGGTGTCGGCAGGATGACGTCGAACGCCGAAATACGGTCCGTGGCAACCATGAGCAACGTTCCATCGGGGAGCGTGAACGTGTCGCGAACCTTGCCACGGCGGAAGACCTCGAGATCGTGGGCGTCGACGGTGGTGACAGCCTGCATCAGAGCTTTCCTCCTCCCAATCCCGCCTCGGCGGCGAGTGTTCCGTCCGTCTGGGCTGAACCTTCGGACGCACCGGCAGTGCGCAATCCCAGTCGGACAAATGTGTCGTCAATGTGGCGCAGATAACCTGCGGCGTCAAAGCAGTCGTCGATCACAGCGGCGCTCAGGGTGCTCGTCACGTTGGTGTCGGCACGCACTGCCGCCTGGAAGTCTCCGCCCTCGTCGCGCACCCGCGCCGCTAGCGCCTGGACGCAGCGGTAGGAGTCCTCGCGCGACCAGCCGGCGTCGATGAGGGCTGTCAGTACGCGCTGCGAAAACGCGATGCCGCCGAGGTGATACACGTTGCGTTCCATGGCGGCGACGTTGACGCGCAGCCCTGCTGTGACGCGCGTCGCCAGCCGCACCATGTAGCACGTCAGGGCGCAGGCATCGGGCAGGAGAACGCGCTCCGCCGATGAGTGCGAGATGTCGCGCTCATGCCAGAGGGCCACGTTCTCCATGGCTGTGGCCGCGTAGCCGCGCAGCACCCGTGCCAGACCGCAGAGGCGTTCACAGAGGATCGGGTTGCGCTTGTGCGGCATCGCCGACGACCCCTTCTGCCGGCTGCCGAAGGGTTCCTCCAGTTCACCCACTTCGGTGATCTGCGAGAGGCGTACCGTGGTGGCCAGGCGCTCGAGCACGGCACCGAGGATTGCCAGCGAGGTCACGAACGCCGCATGCCTGTCGCGCGCCACGACCTGGGTGGCGACGGGAGCGACGGTCAGGCCAAGGGCCTCGCAGACGGCTGCCTCGACGGCGGGGGGAACCAGCGCGTGCGTGCCGACAGCGCCGCTGAGCTGGCCGACGGCGACCTCGGCGGCGGCAGCCCGGAGACGAACCCGCGAGCGTCGCACCTCATCAAGGTGGTTGGCCAGGCGAATGCCCAGGGTGAGAGGTTCAGCATGAACGCCGTGGGTGCGACCCGGCGCCAGCGTCAGACGGTGCAATTCCGCCATTCGCGCCAGGGCAGCCTCGAGTTCGGCGCAGTCGGCGTCGATGACGTCGGCGGCATCGCGGAGCTGGGTCGCCAGAGCCGTATCGACGACGTCCGATGAGGTCAGTCCTAGATGGATATGGCGGCCCTCGGGACCCAGAGATTCCTGGACCTGACTGACGAAAGCCGCCACGTCATGGCCCTGTTCGGCCTCGAGTTCGGCGATCCGCACGGGATCGACCTTGGCCTTGCGCAGGGCGGGAAGATCGGCGGCAGGGATGCGGCCCGCGGCCGCCCATGCTTCAGCGGCACGGATTTCAACGTCCAACCAGCGGGCGTAGCGCGATTCCTCGCCGAAAATCTCAGCCATTGCCGGTGGCGTGTATCGGGGAATCAATTGGCCTCACATTCTACTGAGGGGTACGTATTCGACCGCGGCACCGCACCAATACCCGCCAGCCGAGTTCCCGTACCCGTGCCGGAACTGTCACGGGCAGGTCAACTCCACTGAACTGACGCGAACCTGAGGCTATGCTCCGCTGCGGAGGGCCAGATGCGCCGTAGTCAATCGACAAGGCCAACTGCCCGCGTGAATGGGCGGACGCGGGTTCCGTACGCGCGCACGCGCCGAGGTGGCCGCGAGGGTCAGACGACCATCGAGTTCGCCTTCATCTTCGTGCTCCTGCTCTTCGGCCTTTTCGGCAGCATCACAGCGGCCGCCTGGTCGATCGAGAACTTGGGTGTTGCCGCGGCGACGGAAACCGGCCTCCGCCAAGCCACGGCGGCGAGTGGCACCGGTCTCGCCGCCAACACCATCACCAATGCCGCCCTTACCACCCTCCTCAACAACAAAGTCCTGCCGCAGTTGAAGTCGTCCATGTGGGGAACCAAGCTCACGGCGAAGGTAGGAGGTTGCGCCCCGACGTTCGCCGCCAACTCCGTCGTGGTCTGCGTTGAGGTGATGCCCACCACAGGTCTGCCGGCGCGGCAGCCCCCGGGAACGCTACCGGGGCAGGAGGTTCGGTTCTAC
>JBEPVH010000004.1:0-19053 GCA_041691115.1 bacterium
GGTCAGCAGGGCTACCTCGCCGATCTCTTTGAGGTACATGCGGACGGGATCGTCGAGGGAGGCGCCGGCGCCCATGTCGACCATGGCCAGCTTCTCGTCGTCCTCGTCGGAGGCGTCGCCTCCGGTCTCGGCATCGCCCACGGTGATGCCCATGTCGCGGAAGAGCTGGAAGAGGCGCTCGAATTGATCCGGGTCGGCGTCGATATCCGGGAAGCCGGCGAGGATGTCATCCGGCGATAGTTCGCCCTGGTCCTTGCCCTTGACGATGAGCAGCTCGGCAGCCTGGATGAGCGGATCGCTCACCTGGGCCGCAGCCAGAACAGCCGCTTTCGACGCCGACGCCATCTAACTTCCTCTGGAAACAAATAAACGGGCTGTCAAGCCCGCGCAACGCAGTCCTCAGGGACCTGCCGCTGCCCATAGAGTGACGAATTCACCCTCACTCATGCTTTCCCGGGCGCGCGGAACCCAAACTCTGTCAAGGCTTCGCCGATCCGCAGACCCCCGCACGGGTCGATTGTCCCAGGTTGTGGCCTCCTCGGGCAACGCTTTCCTGAGTTCACGGATGAACGAAAACGTCACAAACAGGACGCCCGTTTCGCGACCTGCTGGGCGATACTTGTCGGGACATGCCCCTGTTCAAGCGGAAGGACAAGGCAGCCGAGCCCGCGCCCGGTGGCCAGCCGGATGAAGTGCTCGAGGCCATTCCCACCGGGAATGCTCAATGCCTGGCGATTGGCTGCCCGAATCACAACGCCACCCAGTGCCGTTATATGGACAGGCGCGGCCGCCGCTGCGAGACCCACTGGTGCCCGGATCACGTCCGCATGGTGGCCTCGCAGCCGTATTGCCCACGGCACGCTGGGATCATGACGGCGCTGACGCTGTCCCCCAAGAAAGGCCATCTGCCCGATCTCGACAACCGCGCGCCGTCGCTCGCCAACTGGGTTGGCAACGACATGGACGCCGGCATCAGGAAGATCCTGCGCGAGGTGCTCAACGAGCACGACGCCGAAACGATCATCGTCGAGCCGGTCGGCTACGTCTTCACGGTGCACGACAAGGCGCATCGCTGGGAGCGCGCCTGGAAGCTGGCCAACCACACCGGCGTCACGCTGAAGATCTCCATTGATGTCGACGAGGCCAACGATTCGATGGTCCGCGTCCGCGTCGGCCAGCAGAGCGTCACCAAGGTCGTGCCGCCCTGGGTCGAGCACAACCGCAAGCGTGAGCGCATCGATCCGGCGACCGATGCCAACGAGCGCCGCGAGTTCTACCAGGGCGTCTTCGTGATGGTCGGAGAGCAGGTCGGCTCGCAGCGCAACGTCAGGTTCGACAGGCCGTACATCGGCGTCGACAGCTACGGAACGCCCGCCTCTGTCGCCTCGCCGCCCCCGACCGGACCGCCTCAGGGGCAGTAGCCCCGCCCCCTTCGTTCGGCGCCGGTATCGAGTTCCGTTGTCCGTGATATGTCCGTGTGAGAGGGATACGGTGCCCCCATGGCTGAGCAGGCACCCTTCGCACCCCCTGTCGGGACAACTCCCGACGACCAGATGATCGTTGTCCACAAGCCGCGCGCTCTTTCGGCTTTCAGTCCGGACAAGGTTGGCCTCATGGGCGTCGAGATGCTCGGCGATCTGTGGCGCCATAACGGCTGGAAGGGCCGCCTCACCAAGCTGGCGATGGTTGCAGGCGCGCTGTTGGTCGGTGGCTCGCTCCTCGCCGCCTGGGCAGGTGCCGGAGCCGCAATGGGTATCGGCATCGCCGCCGGGTACTACGCGCTCGGCAACGAGGTGCGGCGTGACCGCAAGATGGAATTCAAGTCGCAGCTGGCACAGGCGCGTGAGACCGCCAGCCGTCCGCCGGTTCTCGGCGACGACGTATCGCCGGTGGTTGCAGGTCCGTCCGTGGACACCCCTGCCGCCCCCGCTGTTGATCTTCCCGACGTCAGCGAGCCGGTGGCTCGCGTTGAGGAGCCGGCCGCACCCGAGCGTGAGACCGAGCCGGCGCCCGAGCCTGAGGCAGTCGCCCCCGAGCCCGAGGTCGCACCTGTCGCCGAACCCGAAGTAGCGCCCGAGCCCGAGGTGGCACCGGCCCCCGAGCCCGAAGCAGCCGCACCCGAGGCGCCGTCAGCGCCCGCCGTCGCCGATCCCGCTGCCGTGGCAGCCGCGCTGGCGTCCGCTCACCCCATCAAGGCTGCGCGTGAAGTCGATGAGGCCACGCTCAAGGCGGTGCGCTCACAGATCATGAAGACCTGGTTCTGGTCCCGTCAGAAGGGCGAAGCCAGCACCTACCGCGATGCGCTGAGCAGCGTCGCCGAGGCGGGCACCCTCAAGGAAGCTCGCCAACTGGCAGCCGATGCCCTCGACGCCAGCAACAAGGACGCACCCCGTTGCCGCGAGAACTTCGCCTACCGCGCCACCCTCGAGCAGATCGCGGATCCCAAGAAGGGAGTCCGCACCTTGGCCAAGGCAGCGTCCTTCGCCGTCGAGGCAGCCTCGATCTACGAAGGCGTGTCCGTCGCTGATACCGGCTCCGAGCCCACAGCTGACGCCAACCGCACAGTTGCCGACCGCGCCCGGACCATCGGTTCTGTTGTCACCAAGGCTGTTGCCGGACGTGCGGCAACAGGCGCACCGGCAATCGCCGACGTGTCGGCCCAGAAGGTTGAGGCCCGCCCCGGCGGACCGTCGATCGACCTCTAGGTCTCAGCTTCCCGACGTCAGCCGTTCGCGCGCCGCGCGCAACCGCTTGACGGACTCAGTGGCACCGATGAAAGCCATCGAGTCGAACACGGGCAGCCCCTGAGGTCTGCCCAGAATGGCGATGTAGAGGACGCGGAATCCGTCGCGTGCTTTGACGCCGCGGCGATCCAGAGCCTCTGTCAGTTCGCCGCGCAGTGCATCGAGGTCGCTGAGCGCACCGGCATCAACGCGTGACGCGCAGAGCGCCAGAAGCTCCATGGCGGCGTCGGCATCCACCTTCTTCGGTGGGAACTCGACGCCCGAGTCGCGATACACATCTCCGATCAACGGCCCGGCCAGCGATGTCGCGTCGCGCAGGGTCACCATGCGCTCGCGCAGCAGAGGGATCAGTTCGCGACGCACATCCTTGCTTGTTCCCGGCAGGTGGAACTCAAGAAGGTCGACGAGGCGCTCGGTCTCGCACATGCGGATGTGCAGACCGTTGAGCGCATCAAGGCGCTTGGGGTCGAAGACGGCGGGCGCGGGATGAACGCGGTCCAGGGAGAAACGTTCGACGAGTTGCTCCTGCGTGAACACCTCGTCCTCGGTACCTGATGACCAGCCCAGCAGAGCCATGGCGTTGACGATGGCCTCGGGGACATACCCGAGCTCGCCGTACTCCAGCACCGCTGGTGCGCCATGGCGCTTGGACAGCTTGCTTTTGTCGTTGCCGAGAACTGCCGGCGCATGCGCAAACTTGGGTGGCTCCCAGCCGAATGCTGCATACAGCGCCAGGTGTTTGGGTGTTGATGGAATCCACTCGTCGGCGCGGATGACGTGGGTAATTTCCATGATGTGGTCGTCGACGACGACGGCCAGGTGATACGTCGGAAAACCATCGGACTTGAGCAGCACTGAGTCGTCGATGTCGGCATTCTCGAACGACACCTCGCCGCGGACGACATCGTTCCATGATGTTGTGCCCTCGGGCATGCGCTGGCGCAAGACGGCCGGTGCGCCGGCATCTCGCTGCGCCTTCACCTCGTCCTGCATCAGCATGCAGTGCCTGTCGTAGCGCGTCGGCTTGCGTGCGGCCTTCTGGGCTTCACGCATCGTCGCCAGGCGTTCCGGCGTGCACGTGCACCAGTAGGCGGCGCCGCTGGCCGCGAGGTCGGCGGCGTGCTTCTCATAGATGGCGCGCCGCTCCGACTGCACGTACGGCGCGTACTTGCCGCCGATTTGAGGACCCTCGTCCCACTCCAGCCCGAGCCACAGCAGCGACTCGTAGATCAGGGCTTCAGCGCCTTCCACGTAACGCCCCTGGTCGGTGTCCTCGATGCGCAGGATGAACTGGCCGCCGCTGTTGCGCGCAGCCAGCCACGCGAAGAGTGCTGTGCGGACGGAACCAACGTGCAACGCTCCCGTGGGCGACGGGGCGAAGCGGGTGCGCATCGGCGCCGGGGCGGATGTCACCGGGTCAGCGGGGCGCCAGCAGGATCAAGGCCACCAGCGTCCACACGAGCAGGCCGCCGACGACGAGGGGGACGTCCAGATGGCGGATGGGCAGTCCGACGACGCGGACACCGCCGCGGGGCGTGCCCACCGACCTGTCGACCTTGATGACGCCGGGACGGCCGACATCGCCCATGCCCCACGGGGGAGGCGTGGTCGGGGGACCGTTGCGCGGGGTGACGTGGAGTGTTGCCTCGCGGCGCTTGGCGCGAGCATCGAGGATCGAACGAAGCACGGATGCGGCGCCGAAGAGCCCGGTGATACCGCCGGTGAGGATGATGACCCCGCCCAGCACCAGGTTCATTAGGTTGTCGCGGTAGCCGTGAGGAATGGCGATCACGAGGATGCCCGCGCCCACGATCACCGCTGTGATCACGGCGAACTGGATCGCCTTGACAAGGATTTCGCGGACCGGCATCGGTGTCCCCTGAACTCTGGACTGCGCGGCGCCGAGTATACCCACGATCGCGGCGCCTCCCGGGCGCTCGATTACGATCTCCCAGCAGGTACGCCCGCATCGTCTAGCGGCTAGGACGTCACCCTTTCAAGGTGGAGACCGGGGTTCGATTCCCCGTGCGGGTACCCAGCGCAGTTACATCAACGCAGTAACAAAACTTGACAGTAGTGGTATCACCTTTTTACGCTCCTTGAGTACGCAAATGGCGCCGAAGGAGGCTGAGGTGTGATCCCGACCGGTTCTCAGGTCCCCGTCTTGGAAACCGTCGCGCCGATCTCGCTTGAAGCGAGGATCAGGCTTCGCCGCCGCCAGCAACGTCTGGCTACGGCGCGTGAATGGCTGGTGTTGATGGGAGTCGGCCTCGCAGCCGTCGTTCTGATCGTGTTCGCCCTTGCTGCCTTCGGCGCCGCCTGACCCGTCAGGGCTTCTTGCCGGCGGCCCGCATCTCCGCCTTGTACTCGCGCTTCTTGGCCTGGTAGGCCTTCCGCTGCTCGACGGTGGTCACATCGGCGAGGGAGGGCCAGTCGGGGATGACATCGGCCCAACCCTTGGGCTTGACGCCGAAATGCTTGCCGACGACGGCCACCATGATCTGCGCCTTCATCTTGCCGAAGCCCGGCAGGGCGACAAATCGCTTGTGCAGGTCTTTGGCATCGGCAGCTTTCGTCCAGATGCGCGCGGCATCGCCGTCGTACTCGTCGGCGATGAAGACACACATGGCCTGGACCCGTTCGGCCATGGACGCGGGGAAGCGATGGATGGCAGGCACAGTGCGGAATGCCGCTTCGAATTTCGCCGGCGACATCTTCGCCAGCTTCTTGGCGTCGATGGTGCCGAGGCGCTCGATCATCACCAGCGGGCCCATGAAGGCCTTCTCCACAGGGATCTGCTGATCCAGGCAGAAGCCGATCAGCAGCGCCATGGGGTCCTGCGCGATGAGGGCGTCGGCCTGCTCGTTGCCGGTCCAGCCGAGGGACTTCGGGGGTGTCGTGCGGGTACTTGCCATGACCCCAACGTTAGGTCTCAACGCGCCGTGGGTGCGCTCGCTAGACTCCTGACCCATGTCGTGGCTCTCCCGCCTCTTTGGTGGAACACCCGAACCGCCGCCACCACCTCCTCCGCCTCCGGCGAATCAGGTGATCATTCCGCAGGACATCGCGACCGCCATCGCGCCGCTGGAGACCGATGATCTGGAGACAGCCGTCGCCACGGCCCTGCGTGCGCATCTCGATCGCCTTGCCAACGATGCAGCCCTGCGCGGCGAGCGTCTTCCGTTCTGGCTGCGCCGCGACTCTGACGAGACCGGCGACCTCAGTGACCAATTGCGCGACAAGGTGACGCAGCGCCGGGCCAACGAGGCAGAGCGCTGAACAGGACGGTCCGGCGGGATCATCCCCTTCGCCGTTTGGTGACGGCGCTGGCGGGTCTGCTCGCCCTCTTGGTGTACGGCACCGTCGGCTTTGTGGTCATCGAGGGCTACTCGGTCCTCGAGGGCATCTTCATGACGCTGATCACCGTGACCACCGTCGGCTACGAAGAGGTGCACCAGCTCGACGCTGCCGGAGAACTCTTCACGATTTCGGTGATCGTCTTCGGCGTCATCGGCTTTCTCTACACTTTCGGCGTTCTCGTCGAGGCGATCTCGAGCGGGACGTATCGCGAATTCCGGAGGGTGCGCAGGTTGGAAGCAACAGTGTCGGGTCTGCGCGATCACGTCATCGTCTGCGGCTTCGGCCGTACCGGACGCCAGGTCATCAAGGAACTTGACGCGCTGTCGCAGTCCTACGTCGTCGTCGAGATGAACGAGTCTCCGATGGTTGACCTGCTGCGCGACAACCATCCCTACGTCCCCGGCGATGCCACCGCCGACGACATCCTCAAGGCAGCCGGCATCGACCACGCGCGTGCCTTGGTGTGCGCTGTCGACACTGACGAACGTGCCATCTACATCGTGCTGACGGCGCGCTCCCTCAATCCGGATCTGTACATCGTCGCTCGCTCCTCGTACGTCGAGGCGCACGCCAAGTTGCGCCGCGCCGGCGCTGACCGTGTTGTGTCGCCGTATCTGCTGAGTGGTGAACGCCTCGCAGCGCTCGCCATGCAACCCGCCGTCGTCGACGCGCTCGACATGGTGCGCTCCGGTGTTGCCGCAACCATGCGTATCGAGGAAATGGTTGTTGCGCCGGGGAGCAAGACACTGCACGCCGCCGAACTGCGCACGGCCGGGGCCACGCTCCTGGCACTCGGCCACGACGACGGTTCGCTCGTCGTCGGTCCCATTGACTCCGAGGTGGTGCACGCCAACGACATCGTCGTTGCCATGGGCACCCGTGAACAGCTCAACACTCTGGCGTCGATGCTGCGTCCCAGCACCGTCGTCCGCTAGGAGGCACGATGCGCGCCCTGTTGTTTGCGGATTACGGCCGCGTCGAAGTCGGTGATGTCGCTGAACCGGTCATCGAGGACGACGGCGACGTCATCGTCCGCGTCACCAAGGCAGCCATCTGCGGCTCGGACCTTCATGTGATCCATGGCCGCATTCCGGGAATGGATCCGGGCTCAGTCCTCGGGCATGAATTCACAGGTGTCGTCGAGAAGGTGGGGTCCGCCGTCAAGCGGTGGAAGGAGGGCGACCGCGTCGTCGCGTCGTTCACCATCCCCTGCGGCGACTGCTGGTACTGCGCGCGGCGGTGGTTTAACCGTTGCCCTGACGGCCGCGTCTTCGGCTACGGCGCATTCTTCGGTGATATCAACGGCGGCCAGGCGGAACGAGTCCGCGTGCCGGCCGCCGACATCTGCCTGCATGCCATCGATGCATCGATGACGGATGAGCAGGTGCTGTTCGCCGGCGACATCTTCACCACCGGCTATGACTGCGCACTCGAGGCGCGCATCGAGCCGGGCGACTCTGTCGTCGTGCAGGGCTGCGGTCCTGTGGGCCTCATGGCCATCCAGGCGGCAAAGACCTTCTCGCCGGAAAAGATCTTTGCCATCGACACCGTCGCCGACAGGCTGGAGATGGCACAGACATTCGGTGCCATCCCCGTCGACGCATCGGCGGTTCATGCGCCGTCGTACATCCAGGATCACACCGAGGGCCGCGGCGCCGACGTGCTTCTTGAATGCGTCGGCGCGATCCCCGCGTTGGTCGGTTCCATCGACATCGTCAGGCCCGGTGGCCGCATCTCGATCATCGGTGTGTACTCCGAGCCGGAGATCGAACTTCCCCTCAACGTGACGTTTGTCAAGGGCATTGATCTCAAGTTCTGCGGTACCGCCAACATCATCGGCCGCTGGGATGTGGCGCTCGGTCTCATTGAGGGCGGCGTTGCCGACCCGCAGTCGATCATCAGTCACCGCATGCCTCTGGCCGACGCTGCCAAGGGATACGAACTGTTCGAATCGCGGCAGGCCCTGAAGGTGGTTCTCACTCCATGATCAAAGACTTCAAAGCATTTCTGCTGCGCGGCAACGTCGTCGACCTCGCGGTAGGTGTCGCTATCGGTGCCGCCTTCGGTGCCGTGGTTACCGCGCTGGTCACCGACTTCATCACTCCACTGGTTGCCGCCATCGTCGGCAAGCCGGACTTCTCCAAGCTGACGTTCGAGGTCAACAGTTCCAAGTTCCTCTACGGTGATTTCCTCAACCACCTGGTGACCTTCCTCTCCACCGCTGCAGCCATATTCTTCTTCGTCGTCAAGCCGGTGAACAGCCTCATGGCCCGTGCCAAGAAGGAAGCCCCCGCCGATCCCACGGACAAGAAGTGCCCGGAATGTCTCAGCGCGATTCCGCTCGCCGCCAAGAAGTGCCTGTACTGCGCATCGGCCCAGGCGGCGTAGTCGTCAGCTGACTGTCAACTCGGCGCGACGCGGCGCCGGGCTGGCAACGCCGCCGAGTTGACGGCTGACAACGTCGAGACGTTGCATGAGCGGGTTGGTCATCGCCTCGGTGACGCCACCGACACCGCGGCCCGGTGCGCTGATGCTCGTGATCTCTGAGCGTGCAGCGGTGGCAAGAACGCTGAGCTTGACGGCCTCATCTCTCGTGATCGCCGTGCCCAGGTCGCGCGTCACGAACTCCATGGCCGACACGATGCCGGAGTTGTAGAGGTACGTCTGCTGCGCCTTGCTCAGATTGAAGTCGGTTGTCTTGATACCGTCGGTGTCGATGATGACGCTGTCGCTGCGCACATCCTTGTCGCGCAGCAGGGCATCACGGCGCGCCGTAGCCACCGAGCGCACAAGCTTGGCAATGTATTCGACACCGGCGACGGGGCTGCCGTGCCCGATGGGCGATGCCTGGCCGGGATCACCGAGTGCGAAGTTGATGACGCGCGCACCGGGATCATGCTCAGTCGCCAGTTGCTGCGCGACGTCGTAGGGGAGGAGTGCGTCGACGCCGCCGTCGGCGATATCCCAGACCTGTCCTTTGGCATCGCGGAGCTGCGCAGGTGCGAAGAATCCGGGGATGGACGACGACGCCCGTGCCGCGAACGCGATGGACTGCTCCGCGGGATTGTGGATTCCGTACACCGACGAGTAGGCGTCGGGGAAGACCACCTGGCCGTTGGCCACGTCATGGGCGACGATGTACAACTTGGCGGCACCGGGTTTGCCCGCTGCCAGAAGACGGTTCAGGTCACCGAACGATGAGATTCCGGCATGGGTCTGCAGCGTCTTTTCCACAGCCGCCTGGAGGCGACTGCCGTCGTGAAGACCGCCGGCGCGGATGAGGCGCTCGCCCTCGATGGCAGTGCCGATAAGAGGCACAGTTTCCAATCCGCTCTCGATGGCCGAGGAGAACGGGAAGTTGTCGATGGCTGCCTTGGCAGCCTCGGGGCTGAGGCCCGCCGACAGAAGGGCACCTGCTTCGGAACCTGCCGATGTGCCGACGTTGGCGATGGTGTTGTAGTGATCGGGGAGCGTGTCGAAGACCGCCGCCGCTCCGATGTGGGCGATGCCGCGAACACCGCCGCCCTCAAGAGCCCTGTAGATCTTCTGCGGGGCCATGGCTCGAAGCTATTCCCGGCGAAAGGACAGCGGGCGGACGATCGGGCTACGCGGTGAGCCTCTCAACCTCTTCGAGCATTGCAGCGATCTCGGGCTTCGCGAAGTGCTTGCGTGCCGGCTCGAGGCGGTCGATGAGGCGGTCCGCGAGAGCCGCCTTGGCGTCCATCGGATGCAGCGCGCCGGACGAGAAAGCCTCGGCCACCTCGCTGTAATCGGCAAACGTCAGGGCACCGCCGTTCTCGGCTGAGCGGTTGACGACGAGCTCGGTGTCTCCGAGGCCGAATGTCAGGCGCTCGATCCAATTGAGAACCGGATTGAACTCGATGTCGCCCGGCGTGCAGAACGCCTTGAAAACCTTCTTGCGAATGAGGTCGGGGTCGTCGTGAATGAAGACGGCTGAGTTGGGGTTCGACTTGCTCATCTTCATCGCCGAGAGAACGTCACGCCGCTTGTCCTCGGGGATGGGCCAGACAGGTGGCTTGCTCAAGCCGAGGATCAGCGGATGGTGCACGGCCATCGGCTTGACGACGTTACCGGCACCGTCTTTGATCTGGTTGAGGGGCATCTGTGTGGCCACATCGCGGGCGATGACGTGCGCCTTGCGCTGATCCATTCCCGCATGCGCCAGGTGCACGCCCTGGGCAAAGATGTCGGCAGCCTGCATCGCCGGGTAGATGAGCTTGGCGAAGTCGACGTTGTCGCCCTCACCGCGGCCGAGGATGGTGATGGAGCGCTGCATCCGCGCCAGCGTTGTGTGCTTACTGACGCCGATGACAGTTGCCCAGTAGTCCGGGCGTTCCGCGTACAGCTCGGAGGCGAGGACGAAGTTGACGGCGTCGGGATCGGCGCCGACGCACATCAGGCCGGCGCGCATGCCCTCTTTGAAGTAGCCGGTGCCAACGCGAGCGATGACCTCGGGATCACCGCCGAGCTTGTCGTTGATCCAGGTGTGCCAGTCGGCGAGGAAGATGCTGCAGCGGAAACCCGCCTCCATGAAGTCTTTGATCTTTCCCGTCGATACCAGGCCGGTTCCCAGATGGATGCGACCCGAGATTTCAAAGCCGATGTAGTGGCGCAGTTCGCCACCGGCATCCATCAGTCGCAGCAGTTCGTCGCGCGACAGCAGTTCCTGTGTGTTGCGCTCAACAAGGTCGGCGCGTTCGGCATTGGTGGCCAACGGTCAACCTCGCGATGTCCTAAGCAACGTCCCAGGGGATGGAGTCGAACCATCGGTGCACGGTTTTACAGACCGCTGCCTTAACCACTTGGCTACCCTGGGAAGGCGGCCTACGATACCGCAAAGACCGAGCCGCGCCGTTCGAGATTTGAATACACACCGGCCTGGATGGTGTCGCGCACGGAGTCGGCGATTCGCATCACGGACGCGGGGTCGGCGGCCTCGCCCGTGGGCTCCACCGGGGGGTGGAACTCGATGATCCAGGTGGACGGAAGAGGCAGGAGTGCCGGTGTCAGCGGCATGTACGGAGCGCCCAGGAGACGGGCCAGTGCTGTGAAATCAGCAAGCATCGGATGGATCTCTTCGCTGCCCACCACCGAGACCGGGATGATGGGGCTGCCGGTGCGCATGGCCAGTTCGGCGAAGCCACCGCGGCCGAAACGACGGAGGCGGTAGCGCTCCGAGTAGAGCTTGCCGGTGCCCCGGGCCCCCTCAGGGAAAACCAGGACCAATTCGTCACGGTTGAGGAGAGCGTCGGCGTCGGCGTTGTTGGCCAGCGTATTGCCGCTGCGGCGGACGAACCAGGAGGCGAAGGGCGCTCCGACGAGACCGTCGAGCACCAGCGCCCTGGCATGACGCGGCTTCGGATGCTTGTCGAGGATGGCGAGGCGGATCATCGCGCCGTCCCACGGCAGCACACCCGCGTGGTTGCTCACCAGGAGTGCGCGGCCGTCCTTGGGCACGTTCTCGATGCCGCGAACCTGCACGCGCCACCAGTGTTTGTAGGCCCACATCAGGACATCCACCAGCGTCTGCGTCCACTCCTCGCTGAATCCGAAGTCGTCGGTGGTGGATTCGCCGTTGGCCTCGCGGCGGCGCAATGCAGCGTGACGGTCGGCCGTCGCCGCCAGGCTGCGCAACCCGCGAGTGAGTGCGCTCGGCGTCACAGCAGCCATGGAGCGCAACGCCCGCGCCGTGTGAATGCCGAGCGAAGGCAGGTCGCCGATGATCGACGAGAGGTGGGCGATATCAATGGGCGCCCTGTCAGCGGGCTCCAGCTCAGCGGCGACGCGGCGCTGCTGCAACTCGCCGTCGATCGCCTCTCCGAGGCGGTCAAGAAGGATGCGCGCCGACGCGTCCTGAGGGGTGGCGCGGCGCCTCGTCGTTGTACCCGGCATGGCGGCATTGTCGGGGGTTGGGCACGCCCTTACACGACCTCGGAAAAACCGCGCCGTCGCAAGCGCCCACAACGCTGCAAATGCGTCGCGTTTGTCCGCCTGATGTCCGTGTTGGATCTCTAGAGTTCGTCGGCCATGCCTGAGCCCACTGCTGACTTCACGCTACCGCGACCGCTGCAGCCGACGTCTCATCATGCCATCGGGCTTCACAACGCACCCATCTTCGAGTACGACCTCTCGGAGTTTGTCGGTGACGGTGGCAGGCCGCTGATCGTGCTGGAGCCGCGTCGTGTCGACGGCGGTACGCAGGCGCCCGTTGCATGGTTCACCAAGCGTCTTATTGACGCCGTCAACGAGAGCTACGGCCAGCAGGTGACCATCGTGTTGCGCGACGAGACCCCCGAGGGTGTTGTCTGGCAAATCACCCGCGACATCCCCGTCCCCGTCTTTGACGACAAGGACGATGCGACGATGCAGAAGTTGCACGACATCCAGGCCGCGGCGCAGGCCGCCGGCGAGCGTCCCGATGCGGCGCTGCAGCAGGCCATCCTCTCGGGCGTCGTCAAGCCTGTCGACATGACAATTCGCAAGGTCCTCCTGGAGCTGCGTCCCGAGGGCGTGTCGAAGGTGCTGACCGAAATCTTCTCGCATCATGTCGAGCCGGCGGAACGCGTTCTCATGCCGACGTCCGTCGGATTCGTGGGAATGGCTGCTGAGGTGAGCAAGGATGCCGCGGGCCGTGGCCCCGCGCGTCCGACGCAGACCAAGCCTGCAGCTCGCGCTCCTCGGGGCCGTGGCGAGGATCTCGGCCTCAGCGCCTAGCAAGGGGCAGCGCTTCGCGGCGCTGCGGATCCTGTAGGAAGCTCTCGACGATGGCGAGTGTCTCTTCGGGCTTGCCGCGCAGGGAGTCGGCGAAGTAACCACCGTCATATGGCTGCTCGGCGGCACGCAGCAGTGCTGCCGCGGGCTGGCGCCGTGGTGGTGGAATGCCCGGAACCAGGCGGTAGGCGAGGAGCACGCGATTCCCCGCCCGGGTGATCCCCACGTTGTCGATCACCTCCCATTTGGTCAGCGACGTGAACGGGTACTGGCGCTGCAGCAGACCTTCGCGCGTCAGCTCCAGCGTAGGCCGCAGTACGAATCCCGTGAGGAGCAGGGCGAACGCCGGCGCCAACATGGCGATGATCCCCAGCGACGTGATGCCCTGGAGAAGGAAGATCACGCCCGCGGTTTCGGTGATGGCGGCCAGGGGAACGACGAGGAGTGCCGGACGTCGTGCCGGGAAGACGACTCGGCCGTCGCGGACGGCGAGGCCTGTAGGCAGGGCGGCGGTGTCGTCAGCCATCGACATGTCATCGTATGCGTCACATGCCTCACGACGTCGGATCGACCCTCATGCAGCTGGCCATAGGCTTGGGCCTGTTCGTCATGGTCATGGCGACATGCGTGGGTCTGCTCGTGGTGTTCTCCAAGATCCTGCCGACGGCAACCTCGGACGAGGAAACCGACGAGGCCTGAGCTAGGAGATTTCGGCCTCGGCAGCATCGTGCTGCAGCGAGTTGGCCAGGGATTCGATACGAGGGCGCACTGCATCGAGCAGTGCGCGGTCGGCGGGATGAGCGAGAAGGCCGATGGCCCTGTCGACGGTCATCCATTCAGCGTGGTGATGCGCCGGGTCGGTGGGGTGCAGTTCGGTGGTATCCGAACTGAACAGGAAAGGGTAGATGGTCTTCATCTCACCGGGATCGAAGAGATTGGTCCGCGAGTAGGCGGGCAGTGATCCCTGGTAGCGGGCGTCCTCGACACCTGCCTCCTCGCGCACCTCACGCAGGGCGGCGGCAAGCGGTGTCTCTCCCTCCTCGACGTGTCCCTTGGGCAGCGACCACGAAGGGCCCGCCTGTTCGGCGAGGATGATCTCGCCCCTGGAGTTGACGATGATGCCGCCGGCGGAGGTGGACTGGTCCATGAGGACATCTTGGTCCGCCGGTGCGCCCGGCGTGCTCCCGAACGTGATTTGCGACGGGAACGTGGTGACTACGCAGGCGATCCGTGTTGAGTGACACCGATGTCAGCCCAGGGTGCCGCCATCTCCGTAATGGAACGTCACGGCAACGGCCTGCGGCGGCGCGTCCTGGAACGCTTGGGCTGTCCTCATGACGTCGTCGTGGTGCCGCGCCAGGTCGGCCCGTGTGGCTTCGAATCTGACGTTGTTGGCGAACGCAAAGATCGTCTTCTGCGGCTGGTTCTCACGCGCCACCGTGTCCACCTCGGCACAGCCGAAGGCTGTGTACGGATGGTTGAGGTGGTAGTCCGTGAGCCGCCCCGTCGTCAGGCCTGCCCGATCGGTCACGGCCAGGACCGCCTCATGAGTATCGACTGCTGTGTCGGCCGCGAGCCTCCAGTCATCGCGGATCGATCCCGGCTCAACGGACGTGATGGCTGGATCGTGAGCGGCGTGGATGGGGGCGTTGCCGATGCCGTCGATGAGCGCATCGGCAACGGCGCGGTGTACCGCCGCATCCCCGCCTGGAGCCACAGCTGTTGCCAGGACGTCGGCGGCACCCTGGTAGGTGCCGGTGGCAACCATGGCTTCGAGCAGTGAGGCAGCGCTCTGCTCCGTGCCGTTGACGGCAGCGTTGATGGTCATGGCAAGGGCCGTCGTGCGCACCGGATACGATGGCGGGTCGAGGCATGTGGCGAGCAGAGGATCCGCCGCAAACACTCCCGTGGCTTCAAGGATGGGGCCCGTCATGATCGTGGCGGTGAGCTCGGTCAGGCCCTCGCCCCAGGCGTTGAGACGTTCAGGGCGAGGATTGCGCGCCGAGTTCTTATCGTCGTCGAGGAGCCCGTGAACATGCTCGTGGATCACGATCTTCACGGCCCGGTACATGGCGTAGGGGTCGATGCCGTCGCGACGCGCCGGATCGAAGCCCGCGTCGATGAGATCGCGGTCCTTCGTACTCATCAGGATGGTGCCATCGATGTACTGCCCCGCCACCCGGGCCATCGCCGGATTGCGCTTCTCGGCCATCCGCTTGACCGGCGCATAGGTGGCGTCGAACAACTCGGACGCCACCATGCCCACCGCCAGGGTGTGAACCCGGCTGGGCACTCCGGCGAGGCGCTGCAAGTGCGAACGGACGCCGCTATGAAAGGCTTCGGCGGACGCCGTTGCCGAATCTCCCGGGGCCGGACCTTTGGAGAGGTCATGGCGCTCTGGGCAGGCCGAGATGAGCGCCTTCTCGACGAGCATCGTGGCGACGCGGTCGCGTTGCTGGCGGAGGGTCCTCACCTGGTTCGTGCCCCTGATCAGCCGCTTCGCCGGCCGATGGCGCCCCCGCCTCGTCAAATTGTCTGCGGGGCACCCGGACACCAGGGGGACAAAGCCCTTGTTGAGATCGGACTTGCACATCCTCAGTCCGCCGATCTAGGATGCATAACGAATCGTTTATCAAACAAGGCTTTATGAAAGAACCCGTTATGCGTTCGACGCGTCCGAGGCGAGCCCTTCCGGGGTCCATCGCCGCCGGAGCCGACGACCTGTCGGTCCATTTCGAGGGCCTCGCCAACCCCACCCGCCTGGCAGTGGTCGAGCTTCTGGCCCAGACCAATGAGATCCGGGTTTCCGAGCTGGCCGAGCTGTGCCAGGTGTCACAGCCGCGCATGAGCTGGCACCTCCGCATCCTGCGCAAGGCTCAGGTGGTGCAAACCCGCCGCGACGGCCGCGAGGTCCTCTGCTCGCTCGACCGCACGGGAATCGCCCACAGCCAGAAGCGCTTCAACGACCTTCTCTCCGGCCGTCGCCACACAGGCGCGGTCACCACATCCACTTCGACACAACCTATTACCGAGGGACAATTGTGAGCAAGAAAGTCAGGGTAGCCATCATCGGCGTGGGCAACTGTGCCTCGTCGTTCGTGCAGGGTCTCACCTATTACAAGGACGCCGATCCGCAGGATGTCGTCCCCGGCCTGATGCACGTCGAACTCGGCGGCTATCACATCCGCGACATCGAGATTTCCGCGGCATTCGACATCGACGTCGAGAAGGTCGGCAAGGACGTTTCTCAGGCGATCTTCTCCGGCCAGAACAACACGGTGAAATTCAGCGACGTACCCAAGCTCGGCGTCAAGGTTGAGCGCGGTATGACGCACGACGGTCTCGGCAAGTACCTCAAGGAGGTCATCACCAAGGCCCCCGGCCAGACTGCCGACATCGTGCAGATTCTCAAGGAGACCAAGACAGACGTCGTGGTCAACTACCTGCCCGTCGGCAGCGAGGAGGCGACGCGCTGGTACACCGAGCAGATCCTTGCCGCCGGTTGCGCCATGGTCAACTGCATGCCCGTGTTCATCGCTCGCGAGGACTACTGGGGCAAGCGCTTCGAGAAGGCGGGCGTCCCCGTCATCGGCGACGACATCAAGTCGCAGGTCGGCGCCACCATCATCCATCGCGTTCTCACACGGCTCTTCCGCGACCGCGGTGTCGAGATCGAGAACATGTACCAGCTGAACTTCGGTGGCAACACCGACTTCCTGAACATGCTGGAGCGCGACCGCCTCGTCTCCAAGAAGATCTCCAAGACGAACTCCGTGCGCTCGCAGCTTGACCATCCTCTCGACGACAAGCACATCCACATCGGACCCTCGGACTACGTGCCGTGGCTCAATGACCGCAAGTGGGCGTTCATTCGCGTCGAAGGCAAGTCGTTCGGTGACGTGCCCCTCAATGTCGAGCTCAAGCTCGAGGTCCACGATTCGCCGAACTCCGCCGGCATCGTCATCGACGCCGTGCGTTGCTGCAAGGTGGGAATGGACCGCGGTCTCTCCGGTGCTCTCGAAGGCCCCTCGGCGTACTTCATGAAGTCGCCGCCTCGCCAGGTCTCCGATGCGCTGGCGCACGACATGACCGAGGACTTCGTCCACGGCCGTGGCATGTACGCCATCAACTCGCCGGCGCCCGTCGCCGACGTGGTCGCCAAGGCTTCGCAGCCCGCCAAGGGCTGACCGCCGACGTGGTGGCACCCGACGTGAGCCGGGAGGTTCGCCTCCCGGCTCACCCGGTGACGAACGCCGATCCCCCTGAACAGGCGGGATCGGCTTTGTCATACCTGGCGTTTCGCGCCGGTGAGGCGGCGGTTGCCGTCCTGCCACGCCGTGTTGCCGAAGCTTTCGGCTGCGGTGGTGCGACGCTTCTGGCGCTGACGCGCCCCTCCCGATTCGACGGCTTGCGCAGCAACCTGCGCCACGTTCTCCCCGACGCCTCGTCGCGCACGTTAGAACGGATTCTTCGTGCCAACGTGCGCAACCTCGTGCGCTGTTGGATTGATGTCATGGAAATGCGCCACCGGCCGCAGCAGCTCGCGGATCGGCTTGATATCGCCGATGGCTACGTCCACTACGCCAATGCCGTCGCCGCCGGCAAGGGTGTCGTGGCCGTTTCCATGCATTTCGGTGCCTGGGAGGCGGGCCTCGCCGCCTGGAACCGCAACGGTGGCGGCATGGCGCTGCTCGCCGAGGAGGTGCGCCCGCCTCGCTTCTTCGAGCGCATCGTTGGCGGGCGGCGCTCCATGGGTGTCAAGGTCATTCCCATCGATGCCGCCGCCATGCGCGCGGGTGATGCGCAGACGGCGCGCCGCAAGGGTGCCGCCGCCATGCGCGAGGTCATGAAACACCTCCGTTCGGGCAAGACGATTGCCATTGCCCTCGATCGCGACATCACGGGTACCGGCGTCATGATGGATTTCTTCGGATCGCCGGCACCGATCCCGATCGGGACAGTCGATATCGCGATACGAGCCGGAGCCGCTGTGCTTCCCATCGTTCTGCAACGGTCGGGGCGTCGTGCTCTGGGATGGGGTTATCCGGTCGTCGAGTACGACGCCTCCAAGCCACGCGCCGAGGAGGCAGCCCGTGTCGCCGACGAGGTGCTTCGCATCTTCGAGCATGTTATCCGCGAGCATCCCGATCAGTGGCATGTGCTCGAACCCATCTGGAGTGACGGCATATGAAGGTGTGCATCGTCTCGCCGTACGACTATTTCCATCCCGGCGGTGTCTCCGAGCATGTGAGACACCTGGCCGACGAGCTGCGCGGCAGGGGCCATGTTGTCACCGTCATGGCGCCGTCGAGCAAGGTGTCCGACGACCATGGCGTGCCCGGTTATGTCCGCATCGGCCGTTCGGTCCCGGTGCGCGCCAACGGTTCAGTGGCACGCGTGGCGCTGAGCTTCCATCTGGTACGCCGCGTGCGCGCCCTCCTCGATCGCGAGGACTTCGACATCGTTCATTACCACGAGCCGCTGGTGCCGTCGCTGCCGATTACCGTCCTGCGCTTCCACCGCGGCGCCAACGTGGGCACGTTCCACGCGATGGCACGGCGCAACCTGGGCTACTACTACGCCCGGCCATTCCTCAAGCGCTACTTCAAGCGCCTGCACTGCTGCATCGCCGTGAGCAATCCGGCGCGTGATTTTGCCTCCCGCTACTTCGGTGGCGACTACCGCATCGTGCCCAACGGCATCGACTCGCATCGGTTCCGCCCCGACGTGCCCAAGATCGACGAGCTCCGCACGCCGGGCAAGGCGACAGTCCTCTTCGTCGGTCGTCTGGAGAAGCGCAAGGGCTTCGAGGTTCTGCTCGACGCCTACGCTGATCTGCGCCGCCGCCGCGATGACGTTCGTCTTGTCTGCGTTGGGGACGGCCCGCTGCGCGAAGACCTGACCGAGCGCGTTCTGCTCGAGGAGATCCCCGACGTCACCTTTGCTGGGCGCGTCTCCAACGAGGATCTGCCGCGCTACTACGCGTCAGCCGACATCTTCTGCTCGCCCGCCCTCGGCGGCGAGAGTTTCGGCATCGTCCTCCTCGAGGCCATGTCGTCAGGTGTGCCCGTTCTGGCGTCAGCCATCGAGGGGTTCAGCCAAGTTGTCGAGCCCGGCAAGGACGGCATGCTGGTGCCGCCCCGCCAACCCAAGATGTGGACGCAGGCGCTCGAGGTGATGCTGACGGAGGCCGAGCGGCGACTCGAGCCGAACCGTC
>JBEPVH010000005.1:0-15771 GCA_041691115.1 bacterium
ATGTCGAGGACGATCGGCAGGCCGACACGGAGGACGTCGGACGACGCCATGTGCGGGTCCGCGGATTCGGGTCCGCCACAGCAGATCGAGTCGGTGGTCGTGCATCCCAGTGAGAGAAGGTGCGTCTCGACGGCGACGATGAGGTCCTCACCGGAGAGTGCCTTGCCATCGCGATAGAGCAGGCCGTCCTTGATGTCGGCGGCGGCGATGATGTCGATGGCCTTCTGCAACGCTGCCATGCCGGCATTCTCGGTCTCGGTGATCCACGCAACTTCCTGCGGCGTCTTGATGCGGCGCTCGCGGCGGTAGAGATCTCCGCGGGGACGCACGGCGACGTCGCGGTTGCGCAGATGGTCGGCGGCGAGTGCCGGGAAGTCGGAGTCGACATCGACTTCGCTCATGCCGTGTTCACGGCAGACGGCTTCGAGGAGCAGCGACCAGGCGTCCTGCTCGGAGCCCGCCTCGCGCATCAGATCCGAGAGATTGAGTTCCGCTGTGCAGCGGACGGTGGCCGACGACTCCTTGCGCGCCCTGCCCTCCTCGAGGGAACTCACCCACAACGTGACATCGTCGGCACCCTTGTCCACGACCACGACGGGATCGGGGGCGAGGAACGTGGTGCGGTAGAAGATGTTGGGGTGGTGATAGCTCTCACCGAAGAGCAGCACGGGGGCGTCGGAACTCATGGCGCAACCCTACTGTGGAAATCGGAGTGGTGGTCAGCGGGGGATTCGAACCCTCGACCTCGCGGATGTGAACCGCGCGCTCTAACCAACTGAGCTAGCTGACCGTGGGTGGCGAGTTTACCCGCTGAGCCGAGGACGTCCGTTTGCTGTCCGTGGCCATCGGTCAGGCTTCCGGCTGATGACAGCTGAGCGCCCCAAGAGGCGCAGCCTTGGCCAAATCCTGCGGGACACCCCCGGTGACTGGCTCTTCGAGCGCTCGGGAATTCCCGGCGACGTCATCGGCATCGCCGTCATGGCGACGTCGAAGCTTCTGGGGTTTGGCTGGGGCGCCGTCTTCGCCATCAACTGGTACGCGTCGAAGATTCCCATGGCCAGCAACGCGCTGCGCGCGCTCTGGCACCGCGACGCCACATATTGGACGCGGCCGCAGATGCGCCAGCCCAAGGATGTCACCGACGATGCCATGGAGCCGATGGAGACAGCCGTCGGTGCCAAGGGCGTGCCCCGGGTGGTCACCGCCCTGACGCGTGCCGCATCGCGCGGCAACCGCGTCGCCGCCTTCTTCGACGACTGGCTCAACGAGAGGTCGCGTCCACCCGGCATCGTCATCGAGTTCGCCATGTTCGCCGCCGGGATGTTCCTGCTTCCGATTCCTGCGGTGATTCTCTTTCCGGTCATCACCGTCGTCCGGGGAACGCCGACGTGGCTGGCCATGTGGCTGGCTCTCCGCAACCGTGACATGACGCGCTACTCGCGGTCAGGGATGCGGCAGCGCGGTGACGTCGTCGCCCGCATGCACGAGTCCGATCTCCCAGAGGCCTACCAGCCGAGGCTTGAGGTCCGAGGAGTGGCGCGCCAGCCTGTGGCGACGCCGCGGCCTCCGTCTCGCGAGATCAGCCTCTGACGGTCAGGGAAGCGAGGTGGGGAAGGCGTACGCCGCAGGAGCCACGTCCTTGCCGACGTTCAACTGGATGACCGCGTGGTCGGTGAGCGCGATCTTCGTGGGGTCACCCGTATAGAGCTTGCCGTCGACATATGCGGTCACCTTGCCGATGGCGGCGGCGACATGGTTGTCGTCGAGGGTCTGCCCCCAGATCGCGAAGAACTGGCCCAGCGTCGGCTTCACATCCGATGGTGCCTCGATGTGGATGACGCCGTCGGGGTCGTGGGTGTGCAGCCAGTAGAGGCAGGCACCGGTGCTGTAGTGGGAGCCGTCCGGCGTCTCGCCCAGGCGTGGTTTGGCGATCCCGATGCCGGCGGGGACCGCCACCTCCGCGCCGTCTGTATAGACCGCCAGATGGGCGTGGATGTGAACAGCAAGCTGCTCGTCCTTGTCGCAGAGGATGCCGTCGATGGCCGCCTGGGAGGGCGCGCCCGGGTCGCCGAGTGCGAACGGGGTCGGCTGCGGGGTGGCGCCCGGCGCCGTCGCCGAGCTGCTGCCCCGGGTCACGAGCACGACGCCTGCAGCGCCCAGAGCCAGGATCACCACTGCCGCGGCGATGAGGATTCGCCTCGAGGGCAGGCGTCGCGAGGCCTGGCGATGCGCCTGGGCCGCCTGGCGCTTCTGCTTCTCTTTGCTGCCGCTCATGGGGCGACTATCGCGCACCGCCGCCTGTCTCTGCGGCGGCGGCGGCAAGGTGGCCCATTTGGCCCAACAACCTGAGAGGCCTGACGGGATCGGCCGGGGGACTTAGGCCACATTGGCCACCTTGTCCGTCCAATGTCCGTCCTGGCGTGTGAGCATACGCGGTGACGATATCTGCACCACGAGGCCCATAACATGCCGGACCTTCGCGCCCAGATCCGCCAGACATTCGACTCCCATCGCGGAACGACCCTGGCCGACTCGCTGGCCCGCCGCCCCGAGTTCGCTGACGGCATCACCGTCACCGCCGGCGGCCACTCCTATGAAGTACGCCACGGAGTTCGGGTGTACCCCGCCGCCGGCTGGGGCAACTCGGACGTCAAGATCAATTGGAGCGTGTTCTTGCGCGACGGCAAGAACATGGGCAACTGGTCGGACGTTGACAGGCTGCCGCACGCCACTCAGACCGACCGCATCGCCCTCTACCACGAGGCGGATACGGTCATCGATGCTCTGAGGGACGCCCTCGCCGCCAAGCGCGGTGTGCCTGCGCCGCAGATCGAGCACGACCTTTCTCACAGCCGCCGGCCCGCGGGCCAGGTGAGCTGGGCTCTCGAGCTCTAGCTACTCTCCGGCCAGCTCCTTGTACGCGGCCTCGTCGAGGAGCTCGGCCGATCCCTCTGCCACGGCGGACAGGCGAAGCATCCAGCCGTCCGTGTAGGGGGCCTGGTTGACGGCTTCGGGAGTGCTGCCCAGGGCGGGATTGATCTCGGAGACCGTTCCCGATACGGGCGCATACAACTCCGACGCCGCCTTGACCGATTCGATGGTGCCGAAGCGCTCGCCGGCCACTAATTCGGCGCCGACCTCGGGGAGGTCGAGAAAGATGACGTCGCCCAGCTGGGATTGCGCGTGGTCGGTGATGCCGACCTCGGCGGTGTCTCCGTCGCGGCGAACCCACTCATGGGTCTTGGTGAACTTGTAGCTCGAGAGGTCAGCCACGGGTGGTCTCCTGGAGAGCCGGACGGCGGTAGAAGGGCAGCGCCACCGTGCGCGCGGCGGTCACTGTGCCACGGATGTCGACAGCAAGGTCGCTGGGATCGGCGTCGCCGCGGATGCGGGCGGTGGCAATGCCACGGCCCAGGGTGAAACTGAACGTCCCCGACGTGATCTCGCCGGCGTCGCTGCCAGCGGAGATGACGCGCTGGCCATGGCGTGCGATCGACCGACCCTCGAACTCGAGCCCGACGAAGCGTTGCGGTGGTGCCTTCCTGTCAATCGCTCGCAGGGCAGTCGCGCCGATGCAGTCGACGCCCTTGTCGAGCTTGACCGTCCAGCCGATGGCCGACGAGATCGGGTCATTGGTGATGTCCATGTCCTGGCCGTAGAGCCGCAGCCCGGCCTCGAGACGCAGGGTGTCGCGGGCGCCGAGCCCGCAGGCCACCAGGCCCTCGCCGGCACCCGCCGTCAGTACGGAGTCCCAGACGGCGACAGCGTCGTCGGCCGCCACATAAAGCTCGACCCCGTCCTCTCCGGTGTAGCCGGTTCGCGATATGCGCGCCGCGATACCCGCGACGCTGCCCTGGGTGCAATGGAAGGTGTCGAGAGCAGTGAGATCGGCGTCACAGATGGCGTCGACGATGGCCACGGCGCGTGGGCCCTGGACGGCGATCAGTGCAGTGGCGTCGGAGATATCGACGAATTCAGTGGCCTCACCGAGGTGGTCGCGCATCCACGCGATGTCGCCATCGCGGCAGGCGGCATTGATGACCACCATGAATTCGGTCGCCGAATCGCGGTACACGATGATGTCGTCGACGATGCCGCCGTTCTCATTGCACATGACGCCATACAGCGCCTGGCCGTCCTCGAGCCGCGACACGTCATTGGCGCAGAGCAACTGCAACGTGGCCTCGGCGCCGGGCCCCGTGAGCATCACCTCACCCATGTGGGAGATGTCGAACATGCCGGCGCGCTGCCGGACTGCTGTGTGCTCCTCACGGATTCCCGTGTATTGCTGGGGCATCGAATAGCCCGCGAACGGGACCATCGCGCCGCCGAGGGCCAGATGGCGTTCGTAAAGGGGTGTATGGCGGATCGCCTGCTCAGTTGTCATGGGAGGCGGGAGTCTACGCTGCCACCACCGCCCGCGACGTTCCCCGCGGTTGACCGAATACCATGACCCGGTGCGCATCCTCCTCGCCGTCGTTGCGGCGGTCGTGGTCGTGGTGCTCGCGGCAACGTATCTGGCCTACCGCCGGTTTCTGGGCCGCTCGCTGCCACAGACCAAGGGTTCGGTGACCGTCGACGCGATCACCGCCCCGGTAACGGTGTCCCGTGACCGGGATGGTTTGGTGCACGTCGCGGCAGAGACCATGACCGACGCCGCGTTCGCTATGGGCTTCGTCCATGCCCAGGAACGGCTGTGGCAACTGGAATTGACGCGCCGCGTCGCCGCCGGACGGATCAGCGAGTTCGCCGCGGGCGAGGGCGTCGCCGCCGATCGATTCATGCGCCGCGTTGGCTTGCATCGCATCGCCAAGGCCGAGGCCGCAGGTCTCGAGGGCGAACCCAAGGCCATGCTCGAGGCTTACGCCGCCGGCATCAACGCCATCATCGGCTCGTCCCGACCTCTGCCCATCGAGTTCCGGCTGCTCAAGTTCAAGCCCGAGCAGTGGACGGTTGCGGATTCCTTGTCGTGCGCCAAGCTCCTGGCCCTGGGGCTTTCCACCAACTGGGACAACGAGATCCAGCGACTCGACCTGCTGCGTCAGGTGGGGCCGATCCGTGCCGCATCGCTCGACCTCATCTACCCGGACGCCAATCCCACGATCCTCGATGAGACAGCGCATCTCGCAGGACGTCGCGCCGTCGACTCGTCGCTCGACCTCTTCCACGAGGCTGCGCGCTGGATCCCGTCGACGGGCGGTGGCAGTAACTCGTGGGCGGTCAGCGGTTCGCGCACCGAATCCGGCAGGCCTTTGCTCTGCAACGACCCGCATCTGCCGCCGCAGGTGCCGTCGATCTGGTTTCAGGCGCACGTCACAGTCGCCGGTGATTTCGACACCACAGGCGTCACGTTCGCCAGCCAGCCGTTCCCCATCATCGGCCACAACGAGCATGTGGCCTGGGGTTTCACCAACTCCTTCGCCGACTGCCAGGACCTCGTCATCGAGGACTTCGAGGACGCGGCGATGCGCCGCTACCGCACCGAGGCAGGTGCGGTGGACTCGACGATCGTGCGCGAGGTGATCCGCGTCAAGGGTGCGTCCGACATCGTCGAAGAGGTTGTGGTGACGCGCCACGGTCCCATCGTTGAACGGCTCGAGGATCAGGGCAAGGGCGTGTGGCGCGGACTCGCGTTGCAATGGACAGCACTGCAGCCGGGCGACTCCACCGGCGCCATTCTGCGGGCGCAGCGCGCCACATCGGGCGACACTCTGCGCAAGGCATTCGTCGGTTTTGATGCACCGGCTCAGAACGTCGTCTGGGCCGACACCGGCGGCCACATCGGGTACTTCCTGTCGGGTCGCATTCCTGTCCGTCGCCGTGCGCCTTCGGGACTTCCCGTCGCCGGTTGGAACGGTGATGCGCTGTGGGAACGGATGCTGACCGCTGACGAGAGCCCCGCTGTCGTCGATCCGGCACAGGGATTCATCGTCACCGCCAACAACCGAATCGTCGGTGCGGACTTTCCGCACTACATCGGTTCGGATTACATGAACGGCTACCGCGCCCTGCGCATCACCGAATTGCTCAAGGACACCGTTCCGCTGACGCCACAACGGATGAACGACATTCAGATGGATACCGTGTCGCCGCCGGCGCGTGAGGTGGTCAAGCTGATGCGTGACCTGCGCTGTTCATCGGCAGCAGCCGAGAAGTTGCGCGCCAAGCTCATGGCGTGGGACGGAACCATGGATCCACGCCGATCCGAGCCGACCGTCTACGCGCTCTTTATTGAACGTCTTGCCGAGGAGGCACTGGCGCCGTTGTGCGGTGATGCCTGGCGCACCGTCGCGACCAGAGACCGAACGCACGACGTGTTCGGCTTCCCCGGCAACATCGTCGGGCGCCTCACCCCCGTGCTGCTGCAGCGGTGGCGCGACGACGACGTTGCATTCCTCGAGAAGCGGTCCACATGGCCGGAGATTGCGGCGCGCGCGCTCGAAGCTGTTGCCGGTGACAAGCGATCGAAGCGCCGCTGGGGACGCGTGCATCGTCTGCCGCTGGTGCACCAGCTGGGGGCGGCCAACCGTGTCGCAGCATTCATCTTCAACCCCCGCGGCATGCGTATCGGTGGCGACTCCGACACCGTCATGGCGACGTCCAAGATTCCGTCAGAGCACGGCTTCGAGGCGCGCCTGTTCACACCGTCATGGCGCCAGATCGTTGATGTCGGCAACTGGGATGCGTCCACCGGCGTGCACTACCCCGGTCAATCCGGGCAGCCCGGTTCGCGGCACTACAGTGATCTTTCGGCACGCTGGCGTCGCAATCGTCAGTTGACGCTGGCATTCTCCAAGGATGCCGTCACCGCCTCGGTGCGCGAGAGCCTGAAGCTGGTTCCTCGCGGCGGCGAGGCCACCCCGTGATCCGCCGTGTCGCTGCGGTGCTCGCAGCGATGGGAGCGGCGCTGCTGCTGCTCGGCGTTCATGCGACCCCTGTCAGCGCGGAAACCGTGTGTTCCCTTCCCTGTCTGCTGCAGAGCCCGCACAAGCCGGCGACACCATCACCGACGGTGACACCATCGCCGTCGGAATCGCCGACCCAGATCTTCCTGCCGACGCCGTCGCCCGGCGGCACGCTGCCGCCGACGTCGACACCCGCGCCACCGCACACGGCGGTGCCGGTGTCGCTACCACCCTTGCCGTCCGGTGCCGCACCGGAGATCGGAGATGCGAGTCCGTCGGGCGTGGCGGCGGTGTCGGTGCTACCGTCGGGAAAGTCACCCGACCGCACTGAGAATCCCATCGGCGGTCTCGTCTTGACAGCCTTCCTGGTATGCGCCGTCATGGCAATTGGATCTCTGTGGCTGTTCTTCAAACTTCGCTGAGGCGGCGGCGCCAGGGCGGTCGCGGCATGGGCTGCGTGGTAGCTGTTCTGCTCGGCATCGTGCTGCTCTGCCTGGCGGGATTCCTCGCCGGCAGGATCGTTGCGACACCGGATCTCGGTGCTGCCGTGCGCGGCCCGGACCACGGCACAGATGTCTCGCAGATCGCCGCGGCGAGCGCAGCGTCGATCGCGTTGCAACTGGCGAGCCACGACCATGCAGTCATCGTCCTGTCTGAAAAAGACCTGACGGTTCTGGCCCGGCAGCGCAATCCCGATCCTGAGAAATTCCTGCGTCCCGAGGTTCGCGTCCGCAGTGGATTCATGTTGCTGTCGGCGGAGACGACAGTGGGACCGTTGCATTCGATCGCGGTCGCTCATGTGACCGTGCTGCTTCTCGGCGTCACCGAGGGTTCGGCGCGCGTCGAAACCGACATTACGGGCCTGACCATGGGGCGGCTGGATATCCCCGATCCGCTTCGTCCGGGACTGGATCCTCGCGGCAACGGTGCGTTGTCGATCGATCCGATATTCAATGATCCCGGCCTCAAGGACCTGCGCTCAACGCTGGAATGCATCTTCATCGGCAACGACGGTGTGCACATCGGCTTCCACAAGCCCGGCGTCAAGGCTGACACGACATCCTGTCATCCGCCGGAGCTATCGTCCCCGATATGACCACGGCCCGCCTGACCCACAGCGATGCGGATGGCGTGCCTCATATGGTCGACGTCTCCGGTAAGCCCGAGACGCCGCGCACGGCAACGGCCACTGGCCGCGTCGTCTGCGACGCGGCGACGTACGAACTGCTGCACGACGGCGGCGTGGCCAAGGGTGACGTCCTTGCTGTTGCCCGGCTTGCCGGCATCACTGCCGCAAAGCAGACATCCGCACTGATTCCGCTGTGTCATCCGCTGCCGCTGACGCACATCGATGTCGACGTGCACCTCGATCCTGACCTCCCCGGCATTGCGCTGTCAGCCACGGCGCGTTGCGTCGGCCGGACGGGCGTGGAGATGGAGGCGTTGGTGGCGGTAAGCGTCGCCGGCCTGACAGTCATCGACATGGCCAAGGCGGCGGACCGCTGGATGCACCTCGAAGGAATCGGGTTGGTGCACAAGGACGGCGGTCGCAGCGGCCTCGTCGAGCGCCCCGCCGACAGGCCTCTGTGACCCGCGCCGCAGTACTCACCGTCTCCGATTCTGTGAGCACCGGTGAACGTGATGACACCTCGGGTGACCTCATCGCAGCGCGGCTGCTAACGCTTCCCGCCGATGTCGTGCAGCGGGTTGTTGTCGCCGACGATGTGGACGCCATCCGCGATGCCGTGGAGAGTGCAGCCGCTCATGACCTCGTGGTCATCACCGGCGGCACGGGATTGGGACCACGGGACGTGACGCCTCAGGCGCTCGACGGCATCGCCGACTACGACGTGACGGGCATGGCCGAAGCGATGCGCGCCGCAGGTATGCGCAGCACCCCTCTGGCGATGCTGTCGCGGCAGCGTGTCTGCGTCATGGGATCTGCCCTGGTGCTGGCCCTGCCCGGATCGCCGCGAGCAGTGGGCGAATCGCTCGACGCCGTCTGGGAAGCCCTGCCGCACGCTCTCCAGCTCCTTGCCGGAGAGCGCCCGCACTAGCTGGCTCTGGGGTAGTCCGCCGTCGGCACCGACGTCACCGGCAGTGCTACCTCGTCGTCATCGATGGCTCTGTCGCCCACCTTGAGGTGGAACAGGTATTCCTCGATGTCATAGAGGTGGTCCATCAGCCGGGATACCGCGACACGTGTGCGCAGGCCCTCGCGGAAGCGCTCGGGCAAGGCCACACGCAACGGCTCGAGGCGCTCCTCCCATGTCTCCGGCACGCGCTGGCGGCCTGACAGGTTGAGTTCTTCGAGGTCGGCGATGAGGCCGTCGACCACGCGAATGGGCACGACGAGGCGGCGGTCCTCGGTCTCGCGGTGGCGACGTGCCGCGATGGCCTCGAGGATCTGCTGGGATGCGTCTCTGATGGTATTCACAGTCATTTCGGGGGGTGGCGAGAGGGTTTTGCGGTGCACCTCTCTATTGATGACCAGGGTGCCCCCGGATTGTCGAGCCCAAAACCTTTCGCACTCGTTAAGTCAAGACAATCCGAAAAGGGTCTGTAGAATCCGCCGGGTGAAACTTCAGGAAATGCTCGAGTGGGCGTCGCAGCGCGCCGGATGCCCCGATGTCCCCGCCGATTCCCAGGTTTACGTCGAGGCACCCGGGGACGTCAGGAAAGTGCTGTTCGGCGTTGATATCGAATTGGCCGAGCTCCTCTGGGCGCAACAGCAGGGATTCGATGCGGTAATCGCCCACCATCCGCTCGGCGATACAGCACGGACCGATTTCGCCAAAGTTGTGCACCGCCAGGTGGAACAGATGGCAGCCGAGGGCATTGCCGTTGACGTTGCCAAGCAGGCTGTTGAGTCGCGCTTGGGAGCGATCCACCGGGCGACGCATATGAGCAACATCAACCACCTCGTCGACACAGCCCGTCTGATCGGCATGCCGCTGGTGAACATCCACCTGCCCTGCGACATCATCGGGCGAACCGCCATCGTCGACCTGCTCAAGCGCAGGTCTCATGACGCAGCCTCGGTGGCTGACGCACTCTCATGGCTCGACGAATTCCCCGAGATCGAGGCAGGCCCGACCCGCCCTGAGGCCTGGGTCGGTGACCCCGGCAGCAAGCTGGGACGCTGGACGGTGGCCATGGCGGGAGGCACCAACGGCGGCCATCCCGTGTTCCGTGAGTATTTCGGCGCCGGCGTGGACACCATCTTCGCCATGCACATCGCCGAGGCCGACCTTCAGCGTCTGATCAGTGATCCTCTAGCTGAGGGCAAAACCCTAGTCGTCACCGGCCATATGTCGACGGATTCGATCGGGATCAATGACGTCATCGGGGGCCTTGAGGAGCGCGGAATCAGCGTGACGCGCACGTCGGGAATCGTCTCCCCGGGTGGCGTACGGGAGGCGTCCGTTCAAACACGGACATAGTCACACACACACGTATCTCGCGGAGTAGAGTGCCGCCCGTGGACGTGTTCGTTGCTTTTGACATCGAGACCTCCGGGCTCGATCCCAAGACGGCGCAGATCACCGAGATCGCGGCGTACAAGTTCGATCGCCATGGCAATGAGATCGGCAGGTTCTCCACGCTGGTGAACCCCGGCCACCCCATCCCCAAGATGGTGCGGTCGAAGATCCCGATCAGCGATCGCATGGTGGCCAACGCGCCGACGCCTGCCGAAGCCGTCGCCGCCTTCAAGGCCTTCGCCGGTGATGCCTCATTCGTGGGCCACAACTGCGATTTCGACCTGAACTTCATATCCGCTATCGACAAGTCCTTCGCCGGCCGCGAGTTGCTGGACACCATGCACCTCGCCCGCGTCCTTCTTCCCGGCCGCCAGAGCTACACGCTCATCAACGTGGCCAAGGATCAGGGCCTCGACAGGTTCCACAGCCGGCCGCACCGCGCGTGGAGCGACGCCTTCGTCACCGCCAAGATCTTCACGGTGCTCGTCAACGTTGCCGAGCACATGCCTGCCACCGAGCTGGCCAACCTGCGCGCCACCAAGGGCGCCGCGGGCGGCGGCTGGGGCACGTTCCTCAACAAGGTGGTACGTGGCAAGGGCGTCGACGCCTCGGCCCCCGACAAGTCGGCCCACGGCAAGATGTCCGATGAGAACTACGTTGCCTGGTTCACCCGCCAATTCAGCTGGGGCCAGCGCAGCGGCCCGTCGACGGGCTTCTCCGGGCTCGAGTAATCAGCCGCCGCTGAGCCCACGATGGGCCAGTACGAAGGTCGCTGCACTCCACGTCTGATCCTTGGCGCCCCCGGGTTCGCCGGTCTCCGCGTGGATCCACTCATGGAAGCCCCACTCACCGCCGTCTGCCGCCAGCCGGTTGGCCTCGGCCAGGCGCTGTAGCTCCGACGCCGCTTCCTGCTCCATGCCGACGCGGCGCAGCGCATCGACGTAGAGGCCACCGATAAAGGGCCAGACCGCACCGTTGTGGTAGCTCCCGGGAGGGTTGCGCCAGCGTTCGCCCTGGAACTGGTCGGCCACTTCCTTGTACATGCCCCAGCGATCGTCGGCACGGAATGACCGGGTGTAGGTCCGGACCGGGTACGGCGCCGCGGCTCCGTCCTCAAGAAGGTGCCGCATCATCCGCTCGGCCCGGGCTCCGCCTGCGATGTCGAAGAGGACAGCGAGGATATTGCCGAGGGTGTCGCACTCATCGACGAAGCGCCCCCATTGAACGTGCGAGATGTAGTGCTTCCTGTCGTCCAGCGCCGCGTTCTCCCACGCTGCCGGCGACGCCGGATGGGGGAAGCCCTCGACTGTCATGCGGCCGCGGTGGTGCCGCAGGACGCCGGAGTAGGCGGGTCCGCGTTCGGGCCAGAACAGGAAGTTGATGCGCTCCTTGATCCGGGCCGCCTGCTCGCCGTAGGCGATCGATTCAGCCTGCTCGTGGGCGAGGCGGCCGAGGATCGCCACGGCGCGCTGGTAAAGGACGTTGACGTACAACACCTTGCCCGAGCGGCACAGCGACGAGTCCATCCAGTCGCCGCCCTCGGGCGAATCGAGGAGGCCGAACTGGTTGGCGTCCTGGGTCTCGAGCCATTGCACAGCCTTGACGAGGTGCGGCCACAGCTGGGCGCGCAGCCCTGCATCCGGGTAATTGCGCAGGTACTCACCGGCAGCGACAACGAAGAGGGCTGACGCGTCGGTGCTGCCTGCTTCGCCCCAATCCCAGTAGTCGCGGGCTGGCCAGTAGGCATCGGGGATCTGGCCGTTGTCGGCTTGGATCTTTGCCAGCGTCAGGAGAGAGGCACGGGACGCCGCCGCCAGCGCGGCATCGCCGGAGACGACAGCTCCCATGATCGAGTAGGCCGAATCCCTGGCCCATAGCGACGTGTAGTGGGCGTCCGCCGATGAGGCGACGAAACCGGTTGCCGAGGCCGAGCGCTTCAACACCTCGATGGCGTGGTCGCGGGCGACGTCGATGTCGGCGGGGCCTGGCACGCGCGGAGTGTAACGGCGGTGGCGCCGCTATCATGCCGCCGATGCCTCCGGGCCCTCAGCGGGAACGCCTCACAGCCGCAGGCTTCGCCGCCACGGCTGCTGTCTCGGCCACCCTGCTCTTCGCCGTCGAGCCCATGTTCGCGCGCATGGTGCTGCCGCAGCTTGGCTCAACACCGGCTGTGTGGAGCACTGCCGTCGTCTTCTATCAGGTGACGCTGCTGCTGGGCTATGCCTACGCGCACTTGGTGCCGCGCGTCCTGCCCCGGGGGCGCCATCTCGCCTCACACATCGTCCTGCTGCTGCTGGTGTTGCTGACGCTGCCCTTTGCTATTCGCCTGGGTGCGCCGCCCGGTGGCCAGCAGAACCCCATCCCCTGGCTCCTCGCCGTCCTCGCGATGGGCGTCGGTGCTCCTTTTCTCATGCTCTCGACAACAGGGCCGTTGCTGCAGCGCTGGTATGCATCGCTGGGACACACGCACTCGGCGGATCCCTACTTCCTGTACCGGGCATCGAACATCGGATCGGCAGTCGGTCTCGCCGCTTATCCGTTGGTTGCCGAACCAATCCTCACGCTGCATCAGCAGGCGCAGTGGTGGGCCGTTGGCTACGTTGTGTTCATCGTCCTTGTCGCGCTCTGCGCCGTCGTGGCACGGCGCATGTCCACTCCGACAACTGACAGGGACACAGCAACGACCGACGCGCCATTGTCATGGCGGCGCAGGGTGGGCTGGCTCGTCACCGCTGCGGTGCCGTCGACGTGGATGCTGGGTGTGACGCTGCACCTGACGACGGAGCTGGCGCCGATTCCACTGCTCTGGGTGGTGCCGCTCGGCCTGTATCTGCTGTCGTTCGTCGTTGCCTTCGGCAATCGCCGGATCCTCAGCCGGACACGCTGCGTCCGCGTCCTGCCCTACCTCCTCATCGCCACCGTGGGGACACTGCAACTGCATGCGTCGGGGCCGCTGTGGTTCGTTATGCCGCTGCACCTGCTGACATTCTTCATCGGCGCCGTCGTCCTCCATGGCGAACTGTCGGCCGACCGTCCGGCGGCGGCACGCCTCACCGAGTTCTACCTCTGGCTGTCAGCCGGTGGTGCCATCGGCGGCGCCGTGTCCGGCCTGCTGGCACCGCTGGTGTTCCCCGGATTTGCCGAGTACCCGCTGGCCATCGCCGCCGCCGCCGCACTGATTCCGTCGTTCCGCCGCAAACCCTTTGCTGCGTCGTGGAGAGATCTGATCGCAGCCGTGGTGGTTGCGGCGACAGTTCTCATCGCACTGCAGGGAGCCAGTGCTCTGCACATGGATGACCTGCCCGCGCGCACTCTGGCATTCGGTCCCGCAGCCCTCCTGGCGTTCTCCATGCTGCAACGCCGTGTGCGATTCGGCCTGGCGCTCGGCGCCATGATGCTGGCAGCTGCATTTCCCGCGGGCGCGGGTGAGCATCAGCTGTTTGCCGGGCGCGACTTCTTCGGCGTCAGCCGGGTGACGACGAGCGCCGACGGCAAGGATCACATCCTCTACAGCGGCGCCATCGTGCACAACGTCCAGCACATGTCGGGTGATCGCGATGAGCCGCTGACGTACTACACCCACCAGGGCCCTGCCGGTGATGTCTTCGCGGCCGCGGCGCCGGTGTCAGGGCGCTGGCATGTCGGCGTCATCGGCCTCGGCGCCGGCGCCCTGGCGTGCTACGCCACTCCGGGACAGGCGTGGACGTTCTACGAGATTGATCCGCTGGTGGAGCGACTGGCCAGTGATCCAACACTCTTCACCTACATGCACGACTGTGCAGGCCCGAGTTCGTCGGTGATCCTCGGCGACGGCCGACTGTCCCTGCAGACAGCTCCGGAGCACTCCTACGACCTCATCGTCGTCGACGCCTTCGGTTCCGATGTCATCCCCGTGCATCTGCTGACCCGCGAGGCGTTCGACCTCTACAACAGCAAGCTCGCACCTCATGGTTTGCTGCTGCTCAACGTCTCCAACCAGTATGTGGACCTAACGGGCGTGGTCAGTGCCGCAGCCAATGCCGAGGGCATGCCATGTTTGTCGCGCGACGACGGCAACATCACCGCCGAGGACACCGCCAACGGTCGGTTCGCCTCGCACTGGATGGTGCTGGCGCGCGACGCCGCAGACATCTCGGCTCTGGCAGGCCGCCAGGGGTGGGAATCCGCGCCGCCGGCCACCGCCAAGGTCTGGACAGACGACTACAGCGACCTGGTTTCGGTCATCCGCTGGTAGCCGCAGCTACTCGAACGCCTCGACACAGTCGCAGCCAGTGGGCCCGGCGACTGCCTGATGCTCGAATCCTGCAGGGATGCGAATGCCGGCTGGCGCCTCCAGGTCGAGGTCGTTGAAGCGGATCGAGCCGCGCAGCACGAACAGCCGCTTGGGCTGGGCATGACTGTGGACCGAGAAGGTGCCGCGGGGCCCGGCACTCCAGTGCGAGGGGGAGAGGCCGGCTCCGCGCAGAGCAGCATCGGGATCTGCCGGGATGTCGAGGATCTCAATGGCCACCTGGCCGATCCTACGGTCCCCTGGGATCGCGCCGTCATCGGCACGTCACCGGCGCGAGGGGTCGTCGCGGGATACTCGCAGCGACGACCCATGCCTGCTTCCCGCTTGCGCCGCCTGCCCTTCGCCGCCGCCCTGGCCTCCGTCCTCATCATGGCCGCCGGGGTGACGCTGGCTCGTGCTGCCTGGGTGACGACGACGGTGAACCCGGGCAGCACGTTTGCGACCGGCTTCCTGTCGCCCCCGACGGCCCTCACGGTGACCCGGGTGGCGCGCACCTACCAGTTGGGCTGGACGCTGCCAGCTGTGGCCAATCGCGGCACCGGCCAGGACGTGCAGCGTGCTGACAACGGCGCCGCCCCGGCCACGATCACCGCCCTTGGCAATGCGGCGGTGACCTACACAGACTCCACTGTCGTCGGCGATACCAACTACTGCTATGACCTCGTCACGACGCAGACCAACTGGCGCTCCGGCACCTCGGCGTCGGTCTGCGGCACTGTAATTCCGGCGACCTATGCCGTCAACGCCGGTGGTGCTCTGGCCGGCAGCTACGTCGCCTCGACAGGTTTCAGCAACAAGTGCACGGCCGGGAACACCGCAAGCACCATCAACACGGCTCAAGTGGCGGTGCCCGCACCCCAGGCGGTCTACCAGTCAGCGATGTTCTCGCCCAACAACAACGGTTCGCAGTCCTGCGTGTGGACGTCACCCGT
This sequence comes from bacterium, assembly GCA_041691115.1. Taxonomy (GTDB): domain Bacteria; phylum Chloroflexota; class Dormibacteria; order Aeolococcales; family Aeolococcaceae; genus JBEPVH01. The sequence continues at coordinate 15,611 of JBEPVH010000005.1, forward strand.
ACTCACCGCCAACACCTCCTACCAGGTGCGCTTCCAACTCGCCGACTTCCAGAGCACTGCCGTCGGACAGCGCGATATGGACGTTGCTATACAGGGTGTCAACGTCCTTACTCAGTTCGATATCTTCGCGGCGGCGGGCGGCCAGAACACCGCCATCATCC
>JBEPVH010000006.1:0-14787 GCA_041691115.1 bacterium
GAACGATCCCGTCGACGGCGGTGCCGTCACGGACCTGGCGACCACGACAGTCATCGAGGATGCAGGCATCGAACTGGTAAACCGTCTGTCGGTGCGATCGACACTGAATCCGGCCGATCCATCGGCGTGCACAGTGCGCGCCTCGCGCGCCACGCGGATCACCGAGCCGGGCGGTGCTGTGCTCCAGGCGACGGTGGCTCTCGACGTCGTCAGCGACAGCGCTGCATTCACCGTCACCGCATCGGTGAGTGCATCACTCGATGAAATCGTTGAGACACGCACGTTCAGCCGCGTAATCCCACGCCGCTGATGACATCGGCGTCAAGACCTTGTCCGTTGAATGTCCGCGACTTTGAGTTACTTTTCGGAGCGAGAAAGACACCCTAGCCGCTTCTCACCGACGCCATGAGGTCGCCGATGAACCCGACTATCGTGCCCAAACTCCAGGAGGCAATGGCCCATCCGGGCGCATCAGGCCACCTGGTCCACGTGATCACCGCCAACCATTTCGGATGGCATGCGGGACTCGTGGTTCGCCAAGGGAGATTCCTGCACGACGTGCTGTTCTCCGGTCATGACGACGCCAATCCGACGCTTCCGGCAACGGACAACGGATATTGGGTCGAAGTGGATCCAACTCGCGGTGGACACATCGTGGAATACACGCCGAGCGATGATCGGTTGGAGGCCGCGGCGCGGACGCTGCTCAAGCCCAACTATCCGCACGGCGGCAGCGGTCGTTACTACCGGCTCGGTGAGCAGCCCATCGCCGAAGCACTCGAGGATTGGCGCCAGGTCAGCAAGGCTGTCAACCGCGCCCTCTCGGGAATGAGCTTCGACGAAGCACGCACCTGGGTGGCCAACGGTGGAATGGACAAGATCTATGACCAGACGCGGCCTGCTCCGGGAACGCGCCCGCTCAATCCTCCGGGGCGCCCAGACCGCGGCATCGAGTAGCACAACGACGGCGCCGAAAGGGTAATGGAGCGCCACCAACTGCTAGGCTCGGCCCGATGGCCGGATCTGTTGTGTTCATTGATGACGACGCCTTTGTGACCAAGGTGGTCAGCCTCACGCTGGCTGCCCACGGCATTGAGGTGCACTCGGCTGACAACGCCGCCGATGGCCATCGTCTCGTCGCCAAGTACGCGCCGGCGTTGGTCATCGTCGACGTGGTGATGCCCGGCGAGGACGGCATCACTGCCGTCAAGCGGATGCGCGCTGACGGCGTCACGGCGCCCATCATTGTGGCCACAGCACTGGCTGACGACAGCACCGCCGCGGCAGCCGTGGCCGCCGGAGCAACGTCGCTGATGCACAAACCCTTCGACCTGCCGACGCTGGCGCAGCAGGTCCAGGACATCATCGGCCCCTCCTGACCTTTGTCCGCCCGGCTGTCCGCGAGGCCGCTGGACAATGGAATGCGGACGGCTCCCGCCGCCCGAGAGGATGGAGGACGCAGCGTGCGTGAGCATGGCGGCGAAACAGAGGGACTAGTCAGGCGCGTCGCCACGACCTTCCAAACCATCGGCGACGCCGATGCACCTGCGACCCGGCGTGTCGTCGCCGCCGCCAAGATTGCAGGCATTCCGGCTGTCGCCGCAACGGCGACAGGGATCGGAATTGCCGACCTAGCCGCTATCTTCCCTGGGGCAGCACACCTTGCTGTCGAACAACTGGGCTTGGGTGCTGATGCACTGATCTTCGGTCTGTCGCCGCTCGGCATCGGCCTCGCCATCGGCACCATGGAGGCCCTGGAAAATCGGGGCGGGCACAGTCGCCCGAGCGCCATTCACATGCAGGGTCTCAGCCTTATTCGAGGAGTGCGGACAGGCGGTGTCATCGTCAGCGCTGCTGCACTGACAGTGGCCGCAACACTCACCGGAGCCGATGCCGCAGGACTGGTCAACGCCGGCGGTGTCGCGCACGGATTCCTCGACGCCGCGTCGATGACGGCCGCCTTGACGGGCGCGACTGCCGCTCTGATCCCCCTGTGGAAGGTGGGAGTTGCGGCGCCGGTACGTCAGCAACAACTGGGTGAGTAGCCGGTGACGACCGAACATCGCGGCGATGCGCCGCGCACTGCGGGGCTAAGCCGTCGTGTGCACACAGTCGTTGATGGCAATGCAACGGGGGCGCAGCGCGCCGTTGCGGGTTTCACGCTCGCAGGCGGTGCCGCCGTCGTCACCACTGCAGCCATTGCTGCCGGGGACGTTTTCCTTCAGGCCGACCCGTCTGCGGGCCACGCCATCGTGTCGTGCGCCGGCCCTGGGCTGGGTGCTGCTGTCATCACCGGAAGCCTGGGATTGCTGCTGACGGCGACAGCATTGGAGCCGTCGGAACGCGCGGCGTCGGGCGCCGTCCGGGTGGGTGTCCACAGATTGCTGCGCCGCGTCCGCGTCGCCGGCTTCATGACGGGGGCGGGTGCGGCTGTCGCGGCGATCGTCGTGGGCGCCGCCGACCAGGCTTCGGGCATTCAGGCTCTCGGCCCACCCGCGCACATCGTGGGCGAACTGGCGGCCGTCGGCTTCAGCGCCGGAACGGTGGCGGCCGGTTTCGAGACCATCATGCGGCGCAACGTACCCAAGGCCGTGCCGCCCCGCGCCCTGGACTGAGCCTGACCTCGCTGTTTGTGTCACCGCCGTTCAGCGCAGGCGGCGCCGTCGCGTCAGAATCGCCTCGTGAGGATCGGCATCATCGGAGCAGGGCGCATCGGCTCGACGCTCGCCAGGCTGGCTGTCGACGCCGGGCATGAAGTCGCCATGGCCAACTCTCGTGGGCCAGCGACTCTCCTGGCCCTCCGCGCCGAACTCGGGCCCAACGCGCATGCCCGCACCGTCGAGCAGACAGCCGAATTCGCTGAACTCGCCGTTCTGGCCATCCCCTTCTTCGCCTATGCCGGGCTGCCCGCGGATGCGCTCAGCGGCAAGGTGGTCGCCGATGCCACCAACTACTACGCCGATCGTGACGGCACCATCGAGGGGCTCGATGGCGCAGTCACCTCCAGCGAACTCGTCGGTGAGCGCCTCCCCGGCGCGCGCCTCGTCAAGGCCTTCAACACCATCCACTTCATGGATCTCGCCCAGGCGGGGAACACCGCCCTCGCCGAACTCGAACGCCGCGCGCTCTTCGTGGCCAGCGACGATGACGCCGCCAAGGAACTCGTCATGAGCTTCATCCGCGATATCGGATTCACGCCCGTGGACACGGGATCGCTGGCAGAGGGCGGAGCGCGGCAGCAACCCGGAACATCGCTCTACAACGTCGCCCTCACCGGCAGGGAGGCTCTCGCCGCGGTGGCCGCCGTCTGACGCGTTTGCGACGATGTCGTGTCACGTGAACGCGGCACCTGTTGTGTTCCTGTAACGAGCGGGAAACCCACCTGTGGTGTCGCGGCCCAGACACCCGTCCCGGGGCATCCTCGGACTGGTGATGGGAGTTGTGCCGGCCAGGCGTTTTCTGGTCTCTGTTCTTCTGGCGGCGATGGCGTTCGCCGGTTCGACGGTCAAGGCTCAGGCGACGGTCGTGCCCTATGGGCAGGTTCTCGTCCCTGGCGCCGCGTGGGCCGGTTCGCTGGCGTCGCTGGGCGACCTCAACGTGTACAGCAACGGCAATGGTCACGAGCAGGGCTCGGCGTTCCAATGCACCGAGCTGGCAACCCGCTTCGCCCGCGTCGTCTACGGCGCCCAGGGCGGCTGGAGCGGCCCCGCTTACAAGCTCTTCGATTCTGGACCGTCGGTCTACCCGACGCCGTTCCTGCCGCTGGCCAACGGCGGTGCCGAACCGCCGAAGTTCGGCGACATCCTCATCCTCGATCACACGGCGTACAACTCGACGGGTCATGCCGTCGTGGTATCGGGCACCGGTCCCGGCTACGTCGACATCGTTGAGCAGAACTGGGGCAACTACGCGCCGACGGGCCGCGCCCGCCTGACGATCCAGGGCACGTTCATGCCCAACCGTGTCGACGGCAACCCCGGCGGCCTGCCCATCCGTGGCTGGCTGCGCGCGTGGACAACGCCGCTGGGCGACGGCGCCTTCACTCTCGACCAGTACGGCGGCGTCCACCCCAACGGCGGCGCCCCCCCCGTCCGCTCCTCCGCCACATGGCCGAAGGCTGACATGGCCCGCGGCCTGGCCGTCGGCCCTGACGGCACCTCGGGCCTGGTTCTCGACAGCTGGGGTGGTCTGCACACCTTCGGCACCGCTCGCACCCTGGCCGATGCCCCCGTGGCGGGAGGTTACTGGCCGCACTGGGACATCGCCCGCAGTGTCGTTCTCAATTCAACAGGTGACGGGGGCTACACCCTTGACGGACTGGGCGGCATCCACAGCTTCGGCACAGCCCCTGCACGCACGGGCACGGCGTACTGGAACTGGGACATCGGCCGTGGCATGGCGCTCAACGCCGACGGGAAGTCCGGGTACGTCCTCGACGGATACGGCGGCCTTCATCCGTTCGGGGGCGCAGCCCCACTCAAAGTATCGGCCTACTGGCTTGGCTGGGATATCGCGCGCGGCGTCACCTTGAATTCCACGGGTACCGGCGGCTACGTCCTTGACGGCTTCGGCGGCCTGCATCCGTTCGGCGACGCGGCACCGGCGGCGCCCGGCATCTACTGGCCCGGCAAGGATCGCGCCCGCGGCCTCTTCCTCCACTCCGACACCTCGGGCTATGTCGTCGATGCGTATGGCTACCTGATTCCCTTCGGTGGTGCACCCGCATTGAGCGGTGGCCCGATCAGCACAACGCTGCCGGTGGGCCGCGGCGTCGGAGCCTCAACCGCGAGCTAATCCCCGGCGCCGGCGCCCACAGGTCCTCCGATCTCGCGCATTATGTCCGCCAGGCATCCTGCGAGATGGAGACTGACGTGGCCTATGGAATCGGCGCCCTCGTTGTCCTGGTACTCATCGTCGGTGCAGTCGTTGCACTCAAGCGCCGCCCCGGCCGTGATGACAAGTTCCAAGCAGCGGCGACTGCCGCGGGATTTGAATTTGAGGCCACGTCACCGCACATGCTGGGCAAGGTGCGGGGCGACGTGCGCGGTCACACGATTCGTGAGGTCAACAACCTCGTCACCGGTGAGTGGCAGCACAAGCCCATCATCGCGTTCGAGGCTGTGTGTGGCATCGAGCCCGACCGCACTGTGTGGTGGGTTGTCCGCGTCCCCACCGATGAGGAGCGCAACCTCTTGACGATCACGAGGACGGCACGCCTGCTCACATTTATCTTCCACGGCCGCGAAATGCAGCCATTCACGTCGCCGGAGCTGGCATCGGAAAGCGATGAGCTGCGGCGTTACGCCAGCCGCTTCAACTTCCCGATGAAGATCGCCTGTGATGACGACGTCGCCGCCGTTCATCGGCTGACACCGCACCTTGAATTCCTCAAGACGACAACAGAGGAATGGATCTATCAGGGCATGGGCGCGGAGACCTGGGTAACAACGCCGGCCATCGGGCCGGAGGACTTGACGGGATCGCTCGACAGAGCACTTGCCTTGATTGAGAACGTGGAGCTTCTGCGCCGCGATTGGTCATCGGGAACCTGATGTTCCATAGCCGCATGTCGCGTTCGATTGCGGCACCGCCACGCGCAGTCTGGGAGGTCGTCTCCGATCCCGCGACGTGGCACATCTGGGGCCCCATCATCGCCGACGTCGACTACGACGGCGAACGCCTCAGGCAAGGCAGCCGCGGCGAAGTGCTCCTCATCCCCGGCATCTGGGTGCCGTTCGAAATCACCTCGCTGCGCAACCTTCCCGACGCGCAATGGACGTGGCGTGTCGGACACCTGCCGGGTGCGTCACACCGTGTGCGTGCCGATCCCAAGCGGCGCGGCCACACCGAGGTGTCATTCGCCCACCCCGGTTGGTTCCCCGGTTACTTGGCGGGCACGTGGCTGGCGCTGCGCCAGCTCGAGCAGGCGGTTCTCGGAGGCTAGGCTGCCCCGAGTTCTCCGGCGTCCGGCGGCTCGACAGCCTGGGCCGCGATCTCAACCCGGCTCAGCAGCGCGTTGATGCCACCGACGATGGCACGCTCGACCTGGGGCTTGATGAAGAACTCGGCGGCTGCGGGCGCATTCACGGGAACCGTGAACGTGGCCTGCATGGTGACCTTGGTAGTGCCGGGGAGATCGCCGGCCTCGATCGCATAGCTGCCCTTGCCCGCGCCCTTGCCGTTGGGATTGGGTCCGTTGAACTCGAACTTGCGGGTATCGGCAAGCTTCATGTGGGTCAGCGATGTGAACGCGCTGCGGACGGCGTCGACATCGGCTTCGAGCACACGTGTGTGCCGGATGGTCAGCTGCATCGATGGTTCCCCCTCTTGCCCGGCCTCACCCCGGGTGACGCCCGAGTATGACGAAGGCCCGGCAGCGAAGTAAACGCCGCCGGGCCTTTGTCCGTCTGCTGTCCGTCAGCTCTCGCGGCGGAGGAAGAGGTACTGGTAGAGGCCTGCCGCCAGCACGCAGCCGAAGACAGGCGCCGTCAGGTAGACCCACCAGCTTGTCCAGGTGCCACCCACCAGGGCGGGGCCGAACCAGCGGGCGGGATTCATGGCAGCCCCGGAGACGCCGCCGACAGCAAAGATGTCGATGGTGATCGTCAGGCCGATTGCCAGCCCGGCGATCGTCGCCGGACCACGCTTGTCGATGGCAACGCCGAAGATCACGTACATCAGGAAGAACGACGCGATGACTTCGGCGATGAACGCGTTGTTCTCGCTGAAGCCCGCCGATACCGCGGGCACGCCCAGATGGGCGGCATCGGTGACCGAGGTCGGGAAGATGGCCAGGAGGGCCAGCGACGCGAGAACCGCACCGACGATTTCCGCGAGGATGTAGAGGGCTGCGCGGCCCGGCGCCAGCTTGCGGGCGATCATCAGGCCGAAGGCGACAGCGGGGTTGAAAGCACCGCCCGAGATGTGACCCGAAGCGGCCACCATCACCGCGATGGCGAGGCCATGAGCCAGACCGATGGTCACCAGGTTGCCGTTCGACTCCAAGATCGAGCCGACGCCGATGAAGATCAGGGCAAACGTGCCGATCACCTCGACCAGCAGATCATTGGTCCAATTCCACATGGGCGAACCCATGTCCTTCACCGGGGCGTCATCGCCCATATCGTTCCCTCCACTCTGACGCGACGGCGGCGGATACTAGCCGTCTTGACAGACCTGCCGCGCGAACCCCGGGTGCAGCGGCGTAGTCTTTAGGCAACGGAGGAGAGCACATGATTGATCTTGAAGAGGGCGTCCCTGGCGTGACTGCCCCTGAGCCCCTGACCTTTGAAGAGTTCTGGCCCTACTACCTGAGCCAGCACTTGCATCCGCTGACCCGCGCGATCCATGCCACCGGCACGATTGCCGCCGTGGCTGTCGGCGTGACCGCATTGGCAGCACGCCGGCCTCGCGTTTTCGCGGCAGCTCCGCTGCTTGCCTATGTTCCCGCTTTCGCGTCGCACTTCACCGTCGAAGGCAATCGCCCGGCGACGCTCGGCGGCCACGCCCTGTGGTCCGCGCGCTCCGATTTCCGCATGCTGCGCCGCATCGTCACCCGCAACATCGACAGCGATGTGCGCGCCATCCGCCGCTCGCTGCGCATGCGCGATTCGCAGGTGACGCTGGGTGACTGGCGCCGCGACAATGACGAGCAGACGGGTATCGAACTTCGCGGCACCAACGAGCCCGCACTCGAGACAGCACAGCCCAACGCCTGATGCAGCAACGGAGCCTGGGGCGGGGCGGTCCCGCCGTGTCCGCTGTCGGTCTCGGCTGCAATAACTTCGGTGGCCGCATCGACAAGGCGCGGACGTCGTCGGTCATCGACGCCGCCATCGCAGCAGGCATCACGCTGTTCGACACCGCCGACATCTACGGCGGCGACGGCGCCAGTGAGTCGCTCATCGGCGACCTGCTCGGCAGCCGCCGCGACGCCGTCGTGCTCGCCACCAAGTTCGGTGGTGATATGGGAGACGGCGCCACTGATCCCCGCGCTTCACGGGCGTATATCAACCGCGCCATCGACGCCTCACTCGCGCGGCTGCGCACAGACAGAATCGATCTGTACCAGTTGCACTTCCCCGATGAGGTCACCGCCTTCGAGGAGACGCTGGCAGCACTCAATGATCTCGTCGTTGCCGGCAAGGTGCGCTACATCGGCAGCAGCAACTTCACAGGTACGCAGATCAACCAGGCCGAACAGGTCGCGAGCTCTGCAGGAACGGCTCGCTACGTCTCGGCACAGAACCATTACAACCTTCTGCACCGCGACGCCGAGAGCGATGTGCTGCCTGCATGTGAGGCGGCGGGTGTCGGCGTCCTGCCGTACTACCCTCTGGCATCAGGCCTGCTCACCGGCAAGTACCGCCGCGGTACCGCAGCACCGGCGGGCACGCGCCTGGCGGCACGCGACGATGTGCTGCGCGATGCGGACTTCGACACCATCGAACGTCTCGAGGCATTCGCCGCAGACCGCGGCAGAACCATCCTCGACGTCGCCATCGCCGGATTGCTTGCCAAGCCGGTCATCAGTTCGGTCATCGCCGGCGCCACGCGACCCGAGCAGATTGAGGCCAACGTTCGCGCCGCTGATTGGACGTTGTCAGAGGACGACGTCACCGCTCTTGACGCCATCCTCAACCGCGTCCCCGCCTAAGCGGCCGACTCTTACTCGACGTCGCGTCCGGGGCCGTTGATGTCGTCAAGAATGGGTCCGAGGCGCCTCTGGGCGATCGCCGGCACCGCCAGTACCACCGCGTCGTAGAGCTGCGCTATGTCCGATTTGGCGTCGGTCGTCGTGGCTCGCACAACCTCAACGCCAACGTGGTCTTCGACGGCAATGCCCCAATGCCATGCGTTGTTCAGCCACCACTTGCCCACGAAAACCACAGAAGCGCTCAGGTCACCGCTGAAGACTTCAGGGCTGTACCGATCGCCGGCGGCCGGAAAGTCAGCCGTGTGCCACTCGATCCCACCAGCGGGCTGGATCCGGCTGATCCGCTGGACCAAGCGCGACGCCACATCGTCAGCGAGGACTTCTGTTCCGGTTCGCGCCTTGGCAGCCATGGGCACCAACTCTGCCCGATCTGACACGGACATTCCGCGCCCAATTCACGCCTGCTATTAGCATGCCCGCGATGCGCGCCCGTTCCGTGAGCGACCCGGCGGAGTTCCTCCGCCTTGCCTCTCCCCTGCTGCTCGCCGACGAGGCGCGCCATAACCTCATCCTTGGTTTGGCGGGCATCCTCGTCAACGCTCCTGCCGCATACCCCGACTTTCATCTCTGGATCGCCGACGACGACGGCGGCGTCATCGCCGGAGCCGCTTTGGTGACGCTGCCCCACAACATCGTTCTTGCCCAGCCCGCGAACGCCGCCGCGCTTGCGGCACTCGCCGAGATCGCCGCCGCCGACTACCCCGATGCGCCTGGTGTCGTCGGCGCCGATCCCGAAGCCGACGACTTCGCCGCGCTATGGCACAGCAGCACAGGCGACACCGCCAACGTTGCGATGAACTCCCGCATCTACGCGCTTACCTCCGTCAACGCAGTCGCTGGCGTGCCCGGCCGCGCCCGCACCGCGACGCAGCGCGACAGGCAATTGCTCGTTGAATGGGTCACAGCTTTCAGCCACGAGCTGGGAGAGGCTCATTCGACACCGGACAACGCAGAGCGCGTCGTCGACATGCGCCTCGGGCAGCGGGACGCCGGCTACATGATCTGGGAGAACGGCGGACCTGTCGCGCTCGCCGGTTTCGGTGGCTTCACTCCCACAGGTGCTCGCATCGGACCTGTCTACACACCGCCCAAGCACCGCCGCCTCGGCTACGGCCAGGCGGTCACGGCGGCGGTGACGTCCCGGCTTCTGGCGGGTGGCCGTTCCCACTGCTTCCTGTACACCGACGCCGCCAATCCGACGTCGAACCACATCTACCAAGAAATCGGCTACGAGGCCGTCTGCGAATCGCGCCACATAGAGTTCAAGCGCGCCTGACTACTCCGAGTCGCGCAGTTCCTCGTCGGTGATCTGCAGCATGCCGCTGCGCGGTGGTTGCGTCTTCCACGACACGTGGCATGACTCGCACCAGAACACTTGAATTTTGCCCGTGCCCACCTCGAGGCGAGCCGACAACTGCGTCAGCCAGAGCATGCGATGTTCGTGCTGTAGCGCCACACCGCGCGCACCGCGGCGTCGCATCTCCGCCAGCCTCTGCTCCCGCGCCGCGATCGCGTGATGCACCGGCATCAACGCCTTACCGCAATTGGGACACGGCGGCCCAGTCCCCACCCATTCGCCCTTGCGGCCACCGGCACGACTGCGCGTCGATATCCAGCGAAGCGCGAGGATGATGACGAGGACGGCGACGGCGATCCCAAGGCTCTGGTACATGCTGGTGCGGAGCGTAATACGGGGCACCCGGCCGCGCCCACGATGCATACTTCCGCCGCTCCGCAAGGGAGCAGGAGAGGGAAGGAAATGATCGCGCCCGACAATGACGGCACCACCCGCGTCCACATGGCACGTGCCGACGCCGCCCGCGTCACCGGCATCGCCGCAGACCAGTGGCAGGTAGTCAGCAACGACGCCGTCATGTGGAACAACTCCGCCCTCGGTCTGCCCCGCCCCGGGATGGCCTATCTGCAGGTCATGTCCCCCGGACGCAAGATCACGCTGCGCCACGGCGACCGCGATCTCGTTTACCACGCCGGATCCACCCGGGTCGTCTTCGCCGGCGAGCTCATGCCCGACGGTTCTCTCTGGGTCCAGACGGGCGCATCGGACCATCGCGGAGGCCCCAACGTGTGGGAGGTCCGCCGTGGATTCCGCCTTGAGACGGAAATCACCGCGGAGACGGCCGCCGAAATCCGGGCTCGCCTCCCCCGTCTCGGCACCCAGGATCACGGTCTGGCGTAGCCATTAGGCTCAAAATTTGGCGTCCGCAAAGGGATTTTCCCGCGGACGGGTTACTTTTTGACAACGCGGGCAGCCTGTCGGATTGAGCACGACGACAATGCGATTGGAATGATTGGCCTACGTACCTCCAGTTCCGCCCGCGGCCGCGAATTCAAACGGCGCCTGCTTCGCACGCCGCTGCCCAGTCAGACGCCTCCCGACGAGCTGGAAGCGTCGCTGGCCACGGCAGTGAGGCGCCTGCTCAGCCACAGAACGCTTGGCCGCAGCGGAGATCCCACAGAAGCGGTGGTCGATGCCTCTGAGGCAACCCGCCGCTCAGCCTAGCCTCAGCCCAGTCCCCGGTCTGGAGCGGCGCGGCCGGCTACCACCTCAACCTCGACGACGTGCATTCGCGTCATGTCAATCGAGTCCCACGGACGGCGATGGCCGAAGGCGAGCTGGAAGCGGCCGGGCTGAAGCACCTCGAAGCGGAAGATGTGGGTATCGCCGCTGCCACACATCGCATGACCCTGGTCGTTGAGAGCGATCGGATCCGGCTCGATGGTGTTCTCCAGCAGCCGAACAGGACCCGGCCTGCCGGACAACGGCGCGTTCATCCACTCCCAGCTGTACCCGGTCGACGCTGAGTTGCCTCGGAGCCGGATCTCAAGGATCTCCCCCGGGCGGACAGCCATGCTCTGCCGCGTCGACGCCATTGGACTCCCCCTCTCCACCCCAATAGGTGGCCGCGCACGGTAGCACGCAGAAAGGTCAGCTCTTGCGACGCTTCTTCGTGGGTGATGTCTGGCGGGCGGCGCGACCCTTGAGCAAAGCCTGCTCGCGGTATTCCTTCACTTCCTCGTCGGACATCTCTTCGATGTTGAGGAGAGTGTTGGTGGCCTTGGCGCTGGCCTCGACCAGCGCATCCAACTTCAGCATCATCGCCTCGTTCTCACGATTGGTTGTGTGCTGGATGGCGAACACCATGATGAACGTGACGATCGTCGTCGTCGTGTTGATCAGCAGTTGGTAAAGCTGATTCGAGATGCCGAAGAAAGGCAAACCCGTCAGCCAGGCCGCCACCAACACGACGGCAGCCGTGAAGGCCACGGGACTGCCGAACACCCCAGTGAGGGCGTCGAGGCTTCGAGATAGCCAGCCGCGACGCGGGCCGGGGGCAGCCCCCCGGCCACGGCGTCGCGTGGACCCCTTCCCGCTCACTTATGCGGAGCTACGCGCGAAGAAGCTGATCACGGCAAGGAGCAGCGCGATGATCGCGGCATACCAGAGCACCTTGACCGTGAAGCCGAACCCGAACAAAACGATCGCGAGTAGAACGAGTAGAACAGCTAGCACAGTGGCCTCCTATTTCATAACAACGCTACTAGCATGAAATGTGAGTACGCCACTGTCAAGTTTTGGGGGCCTTTCAGCGGCCTCCAAGCTTGGATGCCCGTTCCAGAACCGCCTTGATGATCGCCGCCGCTCGGCCCGATTCCCCACCTCGGGACGGCGGGAGATCGTCCGCCGTTCGTCCCGCAGAGTCGTAAGCTGCCGCGCGATGGACCGCCGAGCTCTGTATTTCGTGCTGTTGGGAACGCTGCTGCTCGCAGGTTGCGGGTCGGCATCCGACCCGACCCCGGCCTCGTCGACAACGGCCAACTCCACCCCGACCCCCGTCCCGGGCTCGGGCGATGCGCTCAGAGATTCAGCAATCCCGGTGACAGGCTTCCCTTCTGGCTTCGCTGTGAAGACCGACCGAATTCTGGAAGCAACCGATCCGCAGTTCGACGCCCAACCGCCTCTGAAGGCGGCCCTGGATGGCAACGGTTTTATCGTCGGGTACCTGCGATATGGCGAGTTGCCCCAGCAGGGTGGCCTCACGCCCAGCGGCGTGGTCGAGCTCTACAGGTTTCCCTCTGACGACGGCGCGGGCAAGTTCGCTACAGCCCTTGGGTCAACGTTCACGACCGGTGGCGCGACGTCCGCCGTCACCACGGTGATCCCCGGTGGCATCGAGTACACGCTGCGCACCGCCGGATCGATCCAATCGATCACCGTGGTCGGGGTGCGACACGGGGTGGCATTCCAGGTCACCCTGGGCGGCGCCGCCAACATGGCAGCCACTATCGAGCAGCTCGCCAAACTGCAATACGACAGGCTGTAGCCGGCCTAGACTTCCGCCGGACCGACAACCATCACGTGAGCGGCGACGACGCGCCAGCCACCGTCAGTCCATACCCAGGTCCGGGAGTAGGCCATGCGGTTATTGAAGGGTTCCCCGAGAAACGTGCCCTTCATTCGGCACAGGACGTGAGCGATTCCGACTGATCCGTGAACATGCGTGAGCAGTTGAGTCACCTCACTGGTGGTGACGTCGATCACGCCGTCGCGATGGGCACGCAGGTCGTCGGCCTTGGTACCCAACGACCCGTCGGGACCGATGAACGTGACGTCCTCATGCAGCAGCGCATCGAGGACGTCAACGTCGCCTTCGACCTGCGCTGCCTGAAATCGCGTCTCGGCATCGCACAGAGTTGCATCCGTTGCGGCGGCTGCCTGCCGCTGCGCCAACTCGTCCTTCAGCAGGGCGCTCTCAACGGTGCGGCGCGCGTCATCCAGAACTGCCCGGCGCGCTTCCGAGCGCTCGCGCTCAGCGTCTGTCCGTTGCCGGCCCGTCCGTTCACGAGGCACCGTCATTCTCCTACGCATGTAAGCGAATGGATTCTACGATGCCGTCGCCAAGATCGACGTGCGTCCGGGGTTCAGGCCTCGGATCGTGCGGAGCGCGACGTTGCGACTTCGCGGATCGCAGCTGCGATCTCGCCAGGTCGCAGGCCCTTCTCAAGGTAACGATCGGCGCCGCGTGCAATCACGTCATCGGCCATCGCTCGTGCGCTAAAGCCCGACAGAACAATCACTCGCGAACTTGGCGAGATCAATTTGATCTTTGGCAGCGCATCCAGACCTGTCTCACGGGGCATCGACAGATCGAGAAGAACAACGTCCGGCTGCAAACGGCCGGCTTCACTGACCGCCTCCAGTCCGTCGCGTGCCTCTCCGGCAACATGCAGGCCCGGCGCAACCTCGACGAGCACGCACAACATGGCGCGCATGGCGTCGTTGTCATCGCAGATGAGGACTCCGATGGACGTCGGCTGAAGGTCAGTCATCGTCTGGGTGCGCTCCGGCGTCGCGAATGAGTTGTGCTGTGGTGAGCCCCGTGTCCTTCAACTGGTCAAGGGAATCGCCAACAATTTTCTTCGCGCTTTCGAGGGTCGCTGCCAGGGCCGCGCGTGACTCGGACTCGTGACCCAGATCGTGGGCCAATTGAGCGGTGGCCAATCCCTGTACCACGCTGTCATGGAGTTCGAGGGCCTGCCGCTGGCGCGCCTCAGCCAACTCGTGCTCGCGTCGTGTCGCCGCATCCTGGCGCTCGAACGCACCTTTGAGAGCTTGAGCGTCGGCGAATCGGCGCAGCGTGATGTCGATCGCGCTCTGGAGATCCTCGGCATCGCTTTCAACGATGTAGCTGAATAGACCGCGCTTCGCGGCCTCCGCAACCCAGGAAGCGTCGGCCTCGCCGAGGATCGCGATCACAGGGCAATAGGCCTCGCGCACGATCTCAGACACCAGCCCTAGAGCGTGTTCCGAATCGAAGCCGAGCCCCACCAGGGCGACGTCAGGACGCTGACGCGCCGTCAACGCAGCCACTTCTTTGACGTCTACCGAGCGGCCAACGACACGATGGCCGAGACCCTCGACGACCTTGGCGAGCATCCCAAGTCTGTCGAGTTTCTCGTTGGCAATGAGGACTCGGAGGTTGCTCCTTGCCTCAGGCATATCCAGGCCACCTTCACGTCGATCGGATGTCCCGCGCGGGACAGTGGACATA
>JBEPVH010000007.1:0-14378 GCA_041691115.1 bacterium
ACACAGCCCGGAGCAGATCAGTCCGGCAGTACGGGCAACGGTCCGTGGCATCGAGTTGCATCGGCGCACTGCAGTTGGGGCAGCGTGCCATGCCCATACCGAGAAGCAGCGGGCCGGCGGCGGGCATCCTGGCGCGTTCCTGGAGGTGGCCATCGGGCACAACCCTGCTGACCATGCGTCCTGGAACGCCGTCTCTCGTGCGTCGGTAGTCGGCGTACGCACTCACGTACCAGCGCCAGGCAGCGACGATGCGCTCCTCGGACACCGTCAGGTCACGTTCCAGTTCAGCTCGGTCGTGCGGTGACCTCTTGTCGATCTCTTCGACAAGAGGAATAAGGCGCCGACGGCGCTCGAGCTCAGCCTCCAGCGAATCCATGGCGCGCAGCGCCAACCGCTGCTTGCGGCGTGCGCGATGGATCGTGAAGACCCAGGCGAGCGGTACCAGCGCGGCGAAATAGACCATTACTGGGCTCCAGCCTTTGTTCGTTTAGGGCGGGTGGCTGAGTATCGCTGCCAGACCTCGTCGGGAATCGCGTGGATGAAACCCTTGGCGGCTTCCTCAAGGGTTGGAATGTCGGCTCCTCTGACCGTGACCTCGTAGGAGATCACTGCGTACTCCCGTGCCACCTCGTAACCGAAGCCCGCTCCGTCGTCGACCAGCCACGACATCATTCGAGGATTGATCAACCACGACGCAAATTCAACGTCCTTGCTCGACACGGTGTACAGAGAGTTGAATTCGTCAGCCTCAAACTCGCACTGGTGGTAGCCGAGGTCACGAAGAACATCCTCAGATGCGGATGGTGCGTGGACAGCCAGACCTGGGAATAAAGCTTCGCACTCCACCAACAAAACGACGTATACGCGGCGGCTCAACCACGCGATGGGGCGCCCATCTCGCCGCGAGTACATGGCGAGGTATGCAGGACGCTTTCCAATGGTCCGCCGATACACGTCACGGCAGATACGAGGGCGTCCGCCGCGAAAGATCGCGAACGGCAGATCACCCGGAATGGAAGGGACATCCCCACCTGCATGCCATCCATACGACAGCGCGTCGTCGCGGAACTTGTGGCGCTCTATCCGCGCTCCGACGACCAGCGAACCAAAGATCATCGCCGCCACGGCAGCGACGATGAGCGAGAACTCGTACCACTCGGTCGGTGTCAGGGAGGTCATGGCTATCCGTATCGCTGACGTAGCCTGTCGCGGGTCGAGTGATGAGGGTGGGAGCCTGAGAAAGGCTCCCACCCCGCACCGGCGCTTGGTTAGGCGCCTTCCTGAACTTCTGTGATGTCGTCGGCGAGAAGGCCGTGGGCCTCCTGGTGCACCGCGACAGCGGCTTCCTTGGTCGGTGCATCGACGAGGCAGTACACAGCACCGGTGTCCTCGTTGAACCAGTACTTGAGGTAGTTGACGCCGTGCTTGCCCTGCACCTCGAGGTCCTTCTCGTGGGCTCCGGCAACTGCATCTGCGGTGAGGCCGTCGACGCGATGGTGATGGTCCATAAAGAGTGGCATTGGATTGATCCCTCCTAGCTGATTTGCTGACTGATGGTGTGGCGTGTTGATGGCCGAATGAGTGCGCCTGCTGCCGAGAATTCGGGGCCGCGGGCGCCGGGAATGGTATGCCGACCGACCACGCCGTGGCGCACCACAGGGAAGCCCCGATCGAGGCAGGATCCAAGGGAACCAACCGCGTCATCGTGTGGCGCGGCGCCGCACATCGACAGCGTGGTGGATTTAGCTGAGCCCGCGCCCCTTGGCTGCAACAGCCGGCAGGCCGTGCTGGGCACGAGCCGCAGTGATGGCGGTATTCATCGCGTTGCGGTCGCCGCCACGGCCCAGCCACTCGCCAACGGGCCGGGCAAGCGCCTCATCGTTGAACCGAATGTCGAAGCGCCGATCTCCCATTGCGAAGAGATCGGGCATCTCGCGAGCGAGGACGCGGCCGCGATGCCGCTCCATGGCGCCGTACAGCCCGTAGTTCAAGTAAATCGGCAAGCCGTCGTCGAACATCACATCCCCCTCTCGCCCACCCGCTGTGTGGCGACCTCGTTGATGGTACCCGCGGCCCCGATTTTGGCAGCGACGCCTGCCTCAGATATCCAGGTGAATCTCAATGGCGAGGCCTGTATCGGCCGAAGCACGAGCCGACACCGAGACAACGTCCGCGTCGTGCGCCTCGACTTCGGTGGCCGCGCTGGAGAGCAGCACCATCAGGTCGCCGACGCCAAGGCTGTCGGCTTCAAGCGTCAGTCGCGAGCCTCCGCTCTTCCCGCTTCGCTGCCCTCCTGGAGCGAACAGCCGGGCCATCTGCTCCACAGCCCGCGCGCGTTCGGGCTCATCCATGGCCGTCCAGCCTTCGGCGGCGATGCTCCAGACCGTGAGGCGCAGGCAGTCCTCAACGATCCCGAGCGTGAGGCCGACAACGGCGTCATCCGGGTTGGTGGCCCCCGCGGACAGCTCCCGCAGCGCCTTCGCCAGCGACACCGAACGTGCGTCGACCACAGGCGCATCACTGCCCCAGGTGGCAGGCACGATGTAATTGCGGGCTGTTCCGTCGGACACGCATTCTCCCTCTCAGCACCACAAGGATACCGATGAGCACGCCACCCCTTGTCCGCCCAATGTCCCCGATCGGCTGAGAGAATTTGGTTCAGTGAGACGCCATCGCCAAGACGCCACACATGCCCAGCCCCCCGTGTGGGATTACGCCCATTCCGGTATCGCCAAGTACTGGATTCCGTTCGGCCCTCCGGCCGGGTCGTCGCTGGAGCGCCATGACGGCGAATCGCGAGCCGACTATGTGCGCCGAGTGGGGGTACCCGCGAAAGCCAGCCTTATCGCCGGCGTCGCCCGCTTCCTCGTCGACGGCGAACAGGTCGACCTGGCACGTCGCAAGCCGGACCATTCAGTGCCGAGCCGCTGGGTGAGCCAGATCGCGACGTCCGTCCTCGACTGACGAGCGCCGAGCTCAGTTCGGACCGGCCCGCCTCACCGCAGTCGACGGGAACTGGCGTCATGGCCTATTGGCGACAATCCCTGCCGTGACCGATCGGAGCCTCCTGAAGTACGTCGTCGAACGGCTCGGCGATTCACCTCCCGCGCAGCCCCATACGAATGAGCTTGTTCTGGCGGCATTCGAGGGGGCCGATGCTGTCAACGCGGCGCTCGAAGGGTCGGCGCCTCCGGTTCCCAATCCGGATGCGACACCCACCGAGGCGACCGGTGCGTACCTGACGTCGATCAGCGTCGAGGGCTTCCGCGGGATCGGCCCGGCCGCCCGCCTGGATCTGGTGCCGGGTCCTGGCCTTACCCTTGTGGTCGGCCGCAATGGCTCGGGCAAATCGTCATTTGCGGAAGCGCTTGAACTAGCACTCACCGGTACCAGCGCGCGCTGGGCGGAGCGATCCAAGGTCTGGGAACAGGGCTGGCGCAATCTGCACCACCCGACCGCGCGCATCGAGGCTCGCTTTGCCGTCGAGGGATCGGCCCGCGACGTCGAAGTGCGCCGCACCTGGGATGACAGCGCTGAACTCGCTGCGGGTATCACCAAGGTGACGGGTCATGCCGCAACGTCGCTGGCAGATCTCGGTTGGAGCAACGGCCTGTCGTCGTATCCGCCGCTGCTCTCTCACAACGAACTCGGACGTGTCATCGATGAGAAGCCATCGGGTCTGTACGACGCTCTCGCGCCCATCCTCGGTCTCGGCGACATCACCGATGCGCAGCGTGTGCTGAGCGATGCCAGAACGCGGGAGCGAGACCTACTGCGCGGCGCCGACACCGAGGCCGTCGCCATCAAGCAGGCGGCAGCACAACTCGATGACGAGCGCGCCCAGCGTGTGGCCGGCGCTATCGACGGCAAGAAGTGGAACCTCGCCGACATCACCGAAGCAGTAGGCAATACCGGAACTGCCGTCGACGAGCGCAGTGTGCTGGCATCACTGCGCGGCCTGGCGTCGCTGCCACCCGTAGCGCATGACGAGGTGGACGCACTCCTCACTCAACTCTCTGCCGCTCAGGCAATACAAGAGAAGGTCTCGACCTCGTCGGCAGGACGAGCCAAGGCAACCGCCGACCTTCTGGACGCAGCGATCGCGTTCCACACATCCCACGAATCCAACGACTGCCCCGTCTGTGGCACCACCAACGTTCTCAACTTCGAATGGGCACGCAAATCGCGTGAAGAGGTTGAGCGCCTGCGTCTCGAGGCGGCCGACGCCGACGCGGCAGTGCGCGCCGAGAAGCAACTAAGGCAGCGCGTCGGTGCGCTCCTGGCGCGCGTCCCCGCCGCCATCGGACCCACCGGTGATGCAGCGGGTGTCGATCTAACAGCTATTCGTGCGGCCTATGCGACGCTGACAACGGTTCCCGAGGGGATGCCGCTGTCGCAGTTAGCAGCGCATCTGCGCACCAACGTGCCTCCTGTCACCAATGCCATCGCCGACGTCATGCGTCTTGCCAAGACCGAACTCGAACATCGCGAGGACCTGTGGCGGCCGCTCGGCCAGCGTGTTGCCGCGTGGCTGGGAACTGCGCCACGCGCAGTCTCAGCACGGCAACGCGACAAGGATCTGAGTGCAGCCCTTGACTGGCTGCGCGACGCACACGACATCATTCGCGACGCCCGATTCGAGCCGATTGCGGCCGAAGTTCAGAACATCTGGGCGACGTTGCGCCGCGACAGCAACGTAGAACTGAAGACGCTCAAGCTCGCTGGAATGACGACGCAGCGTCGGCTCGTGCTCGACGTCACTGTCGACGGCACCGACTCCGCGGCTCTGAGCGTCATGAGCCAGGGCGAGCTCAACTGCCTGGCACTAAGCCTCTTCCTGCCGCGCGCCTCGATGGCGGCGAGCCCATTCAGGTTCCTGGTCATCGACGATCCGGTGCAAGCGATGGATCCCGCCAAGGTGGAAGGCCTGGCGCGCGTCCTGGATCGTGTCGCGGCATCGCGGCAGGTGGTGGTGTTCACTCACGACGACAGGCTGCCCGAGATGGCGCGGCGCCTCGACATCAAGGCGACCATCATCGAGGTGACGCGCCGCGAAGGCTCAGTGGTTGAACCACGGATAGTTGCGGACCCCGTCAAGCGCTACTTCGACGACGCCATGGCACTGACCCACAACGACCTACCCGAGGCGGCACAGCGCGCTATACCTGGGCTCTGCCGAGTGGGCCTTGAGGCCGCTTGCCAGCGCGCAGTGACGCGAAAGCTTGTTGCGTCCGCAGCGTCGCACGCAGACATCGACGCACGCCTGGCGACACCGACCACGCTCACCACATGGCTCGCGCTGTGGCTGTACGACGATGCCGGGCGTGGTGGCGACGTCATGGAAGGACTGCGAAAGCGTGCTTCACCCGGCGCTGTCGACGCAGTCCGCTGGTGTAATCGCGGTTCGCACGAGGCAACAGGCCAGCCTGTTGTTGCCATGGTGCGTGAGGCTGAAACGCTTGCTCTGGCAATCGCCAAACTATGATGGCCGGCAACGTTCGTCGGATCGACGAGGCCTACGACCTAGTGTCGGCGTCGCGCGACCTTATGCGCATCGATCGCCCCGGCCATGCGGGACTCTGGCCGCGCGCCGCGGCGCTGCTGGGACGCCAGGCCCTCGAAGCCGCGATGGCATCGCTGTGGGAATTCGTCAGCCCAGGGCTTGAGGATCATTCCCTCCGCACGCAGCTCCTCTGCCTGCCCTTCCTCATCGGTGATCGGGAACTGGGCACACGCAGTGCCGCCACGTGGTCCTCACTGTCGGATGCGTGCCACACACGCGTTTACGAAGTTGCCCCAACCGCTCCCGAACTCGAGAGCTGGCTGGCAACGGTCTGGGACCTCACCGAAGCGGTCGCGGCACTCCAGGGCCGGATGGAAGCCACCCGGCCGTCCTGACGCTGCTCCTCGCCGGGGTTAAAATGTGACGCCCCCTGGATCAATTCCAGAGGGCGTCGCGCTTGCATCGCTGTGCTTGTAGCGCTATCAGTAGCTACAGTGACAGAGGCCTCGTGCAACAGTGTCGTGGGATGTCGCTTGCACTACCGATGCGCCCCCGATAAAGGAGAGCGTCGCTAGCAACAACGCGATCTTGCCGAGCCGTTTCATTGTCCAACCTCATGGTGGGATGTTGGGCTCAGTGTGGCCACACAAAGTAATGGCCGGTCTCACCCACCTGTTACGAGGCGGCGACATGGAACGACAGGTCGTCAGACAGGGCAGTTGTCGTCGGCGCAGGCAGCATCGGCCTCGACCGTGGCCACTGCCTTCAGGGGATGGGTTTCGGTCCAGGCCGCCTGAAGCGTCTTGAGGATCAGCTCGGCCGGCTGGGCTCCCGAGATCCCATATGTCCTGTCGATCACGAAGTAGGGCACTCCGCGGATCCCCAGATGGCGCGCGTCCTCGATGTCGTCCTTGACGTCCTCGGCAAACTCATCCCCTGCCAGCACGGCGCGGGCAGCCTCAGGTTCGAGGCCTGCCTCAGCACCGAGGCGGACAAGCACCTCATGGTCGCCAACCGGTTCGCCCTCTGCGAAATAGGCGGCCATGAAGCGCTCTTTCACGGCATCCTGGAGACCAACTGTGGCCGCGTAGTGCAGCAGCCGGTGGGCGTCGAACGTATTCCCCGACTTGGACCGTTCCAGGTGGAATTCAAGCCCGGCCTCGGCGGCGACGCCTGTCACCCGAGCCTGCGCAGCTTCGGCCTGGGCACGGCTCATGCCGTACTTCTCGGCCAGCCTGTCCGCGGGATCCCCCTCCGACGTAGCCGGGGCCGAAGGATCGAGCTGGTAGCTGCGCCAGGTGAGGTCCACGTCATCGCGATGCGCGAACCCGGCAAGTGCCTCTTCGAAATGGCGCTTGCCGATGTAGCACCAGGGACAGACGACATCGGACCAGATCTCAACCTTCATGGAGATCACGATACCCATCCGTCCCGGATTCGCATCAACCGGTGAGGCCGAGTCCCTTGGGTGGCGGCGGATCGGCGAACCCACGGCCAACGCCCTTGGCAACCTGCTTCATGAGGATGGCCACCATATCCCGGCTCTCCTGGAGGGCCTGGCGGTTGGCGTCGACGCGGAGCTTGGCCCGCTCTTCGGAGGTGACGGCACGCGGCACGGTGAGAGTCGCCGTCACGTCGACGGTTGCCCGCGTGGCTCCGGCAGGCTTGACGGTCACGACGACCTTGTAGGAAGTGCCGTCTTCCTCGGGGAGTCCGTTGAAGGTCAGCGCATTGGCCTTGCCATCCCACGTCATGCGGGTACCGCCGTACACCTCATCCACCGCCTGGTGGGTCACCAGCAGAACGCGGATCTGACCGAACGTGACCGGCAGCGTCGAGGCGGGCGCCCGCCCAATGATCGTCGTGGTCGGCATGTCTTCCCCCTTGGCGTCAATCGCCCCAGCAGTCTACCGATCTCACTACACCGGGGATCACCAGCCGCCGCTGGCACCGCCACCGCCGGAACTGCCACCACCAAATCCACCGAATCCGCCGCTACTACCTCCGCCCCACCCCGAGCCTCCAGACGACGACGGGCCGCCATAGAAGCCGCCGTAGCTGGAAAGCCACCCGTGCCTCGCAGGGTGAGACGAATTGGCGAACGTCCGCGACAGCACAAAGTCGAGGAACAGACCGAAGAGACCGAACATCACGCCTGCGATAGCGGCACCCAGCATGTCGCCCGCGGCGAGGCCGATACCGCCACCAAGCAGTGCACCGCCGATTCCACCCGCCCACCAACTCTTGGTACGAGCCATGAATGACAGCCCATACACGAACAGGCCAAGAACCGGAAATGACAAGAGAGACCCCACTCCACTCGGCGTCGGTGCGGGACCTGGATCGTCGAGTGCATTGGCAGGAGTTGTGCCATCGAGTTGACCGATGATGGCCTCAACGCCCGCGGATATTCCGCCGTCGTAGTCGCTCTGCTTGAACTTCGGTGTGATGACGTTGCGGATGATGCTGCCGGCTTCAGAGTCGGTGAGCGCTCCCTCGAGCCCGTACCCAACTTCGATCTTCAGCTTGTGATCGTCAACCGCAACGAGCAGCAGAATGCCGTTGTCCGCGCCCTTCTTGCCTATCCCCCACTGCGCAAACATCTCGACAGCAACGTTCTCGACGGTGTCACCGTTGAGGCTCTGGACCACAGCAACACTGATCTCGTTTGTGCTCGACTTCTCGTACGCGCTGAGGTGCGATTCCAGCGCGGTTCGAGCGGCAGGGCTCATCACGTTCGCGAAATCGTTGACGTATCCGACAGGAGAGGGATACGTAGCTGCATGAACCGTCAATACCGGCAGCAGCGCCAGTACCGCCGGGATCAACCACAACCACAGGCTGCGGCGACGCATTACGAAAAGTCGACCTTTGGAGCCTTGTCGCTGCCGGGATCAGACTGGAAGTACGTGGTGTTGTCGCTGAACCCGAACATGCCGGCAAAGAAGCTGCCCGGGAAGGACTGGATGGAATTCTTGTAGGCGAGTACGGTCGAGTTGTAGCGGCTGCGCTCGACAGCGACACGGTTCTCTGTCCCTGCAAGCTCATCCTGCAAGGCGAGCAGGTTTTGATTGCTCTGCAGTTGCGGATACGCCTCCACCACCGCAATGAGCCGTCCCAGTGACGTCTCAACCTGATTCGCCGCGGCCGCCTTGTCCGACGTCCCGGCGGCAGCGACGTACTTGGCACGAGCTGCCGTGACATCTTCAAAGATCTTCTGCTCCTGGATCTGTGCGCCCTTCGCGGTCGCAACAAGATTCGGAATAAGGTCGACGCGTCGCTGGTATTGCACTTCGACCTGCTGCCACTGCGCATCAACAGCATTGCGCTTGGCGACAAATCCGTTGTGATACCCGACCGCAGTCATGATCAGAATCAGGACAAACGCGATCAGGCCGCCAGCGATGTACAGCCCGGGTCCGCGACGGGGGACGAATGGCCTCATCATCGACACAGATCCTACCCCGGGAGCACCCTGGACAAACGCTCCGAACCGCCCCGATCACGGACAGGTGATCAAACCTTCAACGTGTAGCGGGCCCGCTGGTGCTGTCTGGCCGGGACTCGACGTGTCCGGCGGCAGGTTCGCGTTGATCGATGCCCCATGAGTGATGTCGAAGCTACTGATGCCGTTGCCCGCTGCCGTTTCGGAGGGCTCAATCCACCCGGGGTCGTGATGGTTCACAGTCGCGAGGACGACAAATGAATGGTCGCCCACGAAGTCATTGATCTGAATCATGACGACACCGTCGGCCAGCGTCCCCTGCACGATGATGCTGTTCGCCTGCAGTCCGTTGTTGTGGGCGACACCGACGCAAGTGACGGTCGCCTGCGCGACGGACTGCTGCGCGATGCCGGGCCCGGACACCACGAGTGATGCTGTCCCCGGCGCCGCGTGCAGCACCGGACTTGGTGTGGGCGCTGCCGTCCGAGCTTGAGTGGGCTTCGGGTTTGGAGTGGGTGCAGACGGCGTCGGCGCCGCACGCCTTGCTAAGACAACCGCCGTGGCGACACCACAGGCAACCAGGATGAGAGCGAGAGCGGTCAGCGCGCGACGGGAACCGAAATTGCTCATCTGGCGACTATCCCCGCTTCAGTTCTTACCCACAGCAATGGCGGGAAGCTGATGCAGGCCATCGGAGTCCTGCGGCACAACGGTCACGGCGCCGTGCACCGCCGCCACCGGACGCATCAACGATCCCGTATCCGTCGGGCCCGCGAAGGGATCGTCGGTTGCGAAAGGATCGACGGTTGGGTTGGGGTCGAACGTTGGCGATGTCACATTCGTCGGCTGGGTGTTCGACTTGTTGTGTTGTGAAACAGCGAACAAGACGATACCGGTAATCAAGACCAGGATGGCGAAGATCGTCAGACCGATTTTGATCGCCGAGTACGGGCGCTTTCCAGTGACGGTGCCCGTCTCAGCGTTGATGTCGATGGTGTATTGCTTGGTCTTGTACGTGTACGCACCGGACCAGGAAGGTGCCAGCAGGTAGCGAACTGTTGAGTCCGAGTAGTCGATGTTCAGGCTGTCGATGCGCTGCTCGTCACCACCGATGTCCTGTCTGACGTCATCACGAATTGCGCTTTCCATGATGTTCTCGGCTGTGCCCCACGCATCGGGCAGGGGCACCGTTGCACCCTGCGCTGTGGCGCCGACCAAGTACGCGTCCGAGTAACCGCGCGAGGCACTCAGATCCCATTCGGAGCGCTTGACCCCTGACGGATCCCCGGGAATACCCATGTCCGTAAAGGAGTGCTGCACAAAGCCGGAGGTGCTGGACCAGTCGGTAACGGTTTCCTGGTAGGTCTGTTGGGAGCCGTCCGATGCGGTGCGGGACCGTGTCTCCTGGCGATGCGTACCACGCTCTCCGGTGTACTGCGAACTCGACTCGGTGTCGAACGCCCACAGAGGGTGATATGCCAGCGAGATCGTCGGCTGCTGCGCACCCGTCTTGAAGTCGTTCGGGGCAAAACGCCGCGACGTGACCCACTTCTGCACTGCCGCCTTGGCAACGGTGATGTCAATCGACGCCGGCACCACGCCATCAGGACGGGGCACAGGGTTGTGCATCGATGTCGCCACCCACGGCGCTTCGCAGTAGTGACAGGCGCCGGCCAGGTCGGCCGCAACGATCGTCGATTCGGCGCCACACGACCTGCACGTGTGCTTTGAGTCCTGACCCGGCGAACTGCTGGGCGGACTCCCCGCAGAGAAAGAGTGCTTGGCGACACCGCCGGTATCGGACACCGCGATGGTGTTCTCGCATGCACGGCAATCCAGCATCACCTTGGTCGGATTCCAGCTGAGATGACCGCCGCAGACTGGGCAGGCCCAGCCCTTGGATGCGAGAGCCGCCTCGGCCGACGGCGGGGCAACGGGTGGCGGCACGGGCTGGACCGCTTCAGGGGGCGGCGCCTGGGGAGCGGCGGGCGGCGTTTCTGAACCGGGCGGCGGGGGCGGCTGGGCGCCCGGAGGCGTCGGCGACCCCGGCGGGGGAAGCGGCCCGGGCGGTGGAGGCGTCCCCGGCATGTCCGTCACGGGGCAGATTATGGGCCAGGTTCGGCGCCCTGGCCCTTCACGCTGCATCTCGTGATTGAGCCCCGGCGAGCTAGCATCGAGCCGCCCGCACACCTGCCAACTGAGGTCCCGACATGCAGAAGATCACCACATTCCTGTGGTTCGACACGCAGGCAGAAGAGGCCGCCATCTTCTACACCTCTCTCTTTAACGACTCGCGCGTCATTACAACGCAGCGTTACGGCGAGAATCCCGACCTGGGCACCCCCGGCACCGTTATGACCGTGCAGTTCGAGTTGAACGGCCAGACCTTCATCGCCCTCAACGGCGGACCTCAGTACAAGTTCAGCGAGGCGATCTCGTTAATGACCGACTGTGAGGATCAGGCAGAGGTCGACAAGCTCTGGAATGCGCTCACCGCCGACGGTGGCGAGGAAGGCAGATGCGGCTGGCTCAAGGATCGCTTCGGGCTGTCCTGGCAGGTCGTCCCACGGCGCCTTCCTGAGCTTCTGGGAGACGCTGATCCCGACCGTGCCAGCCGCGCCCTCCAGGCCATGCTGACGATGAACAAGATCGATATCGCCGCCATGGAGGAAGCCGCCAACGGCGTCGCCGCCCAATAGCGGGGCAACCGCCTGACGCGTTAGCATCCCTCCGAGTTAGGGAGGGGGACAGACCATGGCCGGATATCTGGCGAAGAGCAGCTACTACGGTGCCATCGGCGGCACTGACATGTATTGCGGATCATTTCAGTCTGCGATCGCCCAGGCGATCAAGCTGCGCGAGGATCCCAAGACGAGTCCGGACGAGGTTCGCGTCATCCGTACTGCCACGATGCGCCGCGGCTTCACCACCCCTGCACGCCTCGAGACTTTCGCCTTGCGCGAAGTTGAGCGCAGCCAGGGACGCGTCGAGACCGCCTACCTCTACTTCCGACTTCTCGATCGCTCGGGCGAAGAGTTGCCCGTAATGATGTCGACGGCACGCACTCCCGAGGCGCTGCTCGAGAAGGTGCGCGCTGTCTTCGAAGCCAATCCCGGTCTGGACCAGCAGGTCGCCCGGATTGAGTTCGGCGAAGAGGTACACACCATCCTCGGAACTCTGTTCCCCGATGGCCGCCGTGTTTGGAACGACGATCTGCGTACTGCGATTGAGGCCAAGGTTTCCGTGGCCGCCGTTGAGCAAAAGCTCAAGGGTGGCGGCGAACGCGGACTCGGCTAGGAAGGCCGCCCGGCCGAAGCCGGGCAGCCCCTTTGATCCCTGATCAGGCCTCCCGTGCGATGAAGTCGCGGATCAACGCCGGCACTGCCGTGTCGAATCCAACGACGTCGAGCATTCCTGCATCCGACCCGTCGACAATCGAGTCGCCGTAACCCACGAACGCTACCGACACCATGCGGGCGTCGGCAACGCGTGCCTTGCGGTAGGCAGCCATCGCCTGGACCGGGTGCTGGGCACCCGCCCACGTCTGGCCGTCCGTGTAGACGAGGAACGCATCGACATCACGCTTGTGTTCGAGCGCCCACGCCATCGGGACTGCGCAGTCCGTTCCTTCCGGCTTAGCCACGCGATCAACGGCGTAGAGCACGTCATCGAGACGCTGGCGTGCCGAGATACGCAGCGGGCGATAGCCCGTCGTGAATCCGATCACCTCAGCGTTCGGCTCCGTACGCAGCGTGATGAGCGCCATCGCCGCAGCAGCTTCGCGCGCATTGAATCCCGGGATTCCCGCGACGTTCCCCATCGTCATCGATCCCGAGCAGTCGATCGCCACCAGCGTGCGACGTCCCGTCGGCACAACGTTCCCAAAGGCAGCGTAGAACGCAGCGTCCAGAGCGTCAACGACGGCCTGTACCGGTTCCCACGTCTTCTGTCCACGAACTCCGCGGCCCGCTGCGTAAGTGCGCAGAGCCACAAGGATGCTCATCGGGTGCACGCGGGCATGCTCAATCCGCACCTGGTCCGTCAGCTGCGCCACGACACGCGTCACGCCGACGCTTCCCGGAGCCAGTAGCCCGACGCGCGTCAGCGTTGCCAGGTTGCGGATCAGAGCCGTCATCGGCATGTGCTCCAGCAGCGCCTCCCAGACCAGACGGTCCTTCAGGAGATGCGTCGGCACAGCTTCACGCGGCAGGCGGTATTCACGGATGAGTTCGGCTGCACGTGCTGCCGTCTCCGCATCCTGCAGTTCGATGAACGCCGCAATCAGCGGTAGTCCTGCTCCGGCCGGCGGGATGTCGTTCTTCACAACCCAACGGAAAGCAGCACTGCGCTCCGCCGACGTCGGACGCACGTGTGCAAGACGCAACAGGTCGGCGTGCGTCCATCCATCACGCTGGCGGTACTTGACCAGCTGGTAAGCCAGTCCCGCATCGTCGCGCGCCGAGTACCACTTAGCGATAGCCGTGCGCGACCCGCGTCCCCAGCCGCCCAGCGTCTGCACTGCATCGGCGAATCCGAACAGGTGCGTTCCCGTGCGGGCAACGTCCGGCAGAGCCGCATATGCAGCACGGCGCGTGACGTCGTCGCCTTCCTTGGCCGCGATTGCCAGGGCGATGAGAGCCGGATCATTCTTCGGAGCACGGCCCGACACCGAGATCTCAACGATGCGTGCAACCGTGCGAACACCATCAACCGCCAGGCAGGCGCGTACAGCCGCAGCGGCCGCCACCGTCAGGGCGCGTTCCGACGCGTAGTACGCGCCTCCATCCGTTCCCAGGATGAGAAATCGATCCAGGCCCGTCCAGATGTCCACGGCAAACGTGTATCCACCCGCCAGGTTGCGAACCTGATCCGCTTCGCGGCCCGGGATCGCAGCCATCTGCGGCGTCACCACCGTCGAGATGTGCTTGATGAGATTCTTGATAGCCATGTCTGTTCTCCGTCGGTGAAAGTTCGGACAAATATTTGGAACTGGGATGCCTTGCGGCAACGCTCTACCAACTGAGCTACACCGGTTTCCCGATGGTGGGACTCGAACCCACGTCCTTCGATTAAGAGTCGATAACCCAGTGCCTTCCGGCCCGAACCTCCTTGTACGTTGTTGCTGTTGTTGGTGAACCCGGACAAATGCTTGCCATGGGTACCCCGGTTTCCCGGGGGCAAGGATTGAACTTGCGTTAACCAGATAACCCACGACGTCCGGCCCGGGCCGGTATTCAGTTGTGCCTTTCTCCCGAATACCCACGATGGCGCCGCCAGCAGGACTCAAACCTGCGACCTCCTGGTTCGAAGCCAGGCGTTCTTTTCACTGAACTACAGCGGCGCGAAATTGCATGGAGCCGGCGAGAGGAGTTGAACCTCCATCCTCCGCTTTACGAGCGCGTCGCGCTGCCGCGTTGAGCGACGCCGGCT
>JBEPVH010000008.1:0-13584 GCA_041691115.1 bacterium
CCACGCCGACCCCACCGCCGCCGCCAACACCCACGGCGACGCCGGAGCCGACTCCGACCCCCACCGCGACGCCGGAGCCCACGCCGACACCAACGCCAACTCCTACGGCGACGCCGGAGCCCACGCCCACGGCAACACCTGAGCCGACTCCGACGCCGACACCAACGCCAACTCCTACGGCGACGCCGGAGCCCACGCCCACCGCGACGCCCACGGCACCACCCACGGATATTCCGCCACCGACCGACACTCCCAGTGCGAGCGAATCGCCCTCACCGTCCCCGACGGGAGACGTCCTCGGCATCACCACCACGGATTCGCAGACGCCCGACACCGGCACGCACGTGCCGCTGACCCTGGGCGGGACGATGATCGTGACGGGCCTGCTGCTGCTGGCACTGAGCCGCCGGCGCCGGGGCAATGACGAGGTCGCCGTGGCCACCATGCGCATCGACGTGCCCCGCTGGTAGTCCGCTCTTAGCGGCGCAGCCTCCACCACGGGTCCGGCGCGGCTATCGCCGTCCGTGTCACCACGTCGAAGTTGACGACGGGAACACCGCGTAGCGACACGGTCAGCGTTCCCGCGGCTGTGCCGGCAGGTGGGACGACGGCCAGCGCGGCAGCGCGATATGACGTCGTCAGAACCTCGCCGCGGCGCACGAGACGGGATCGAACAGCGGCACCGCTGGGGATCGATAGGTCCGCAGATCCTCCCCATGCCGTGGTGACACGTCCGGAGAACCCAGGGGGTGGACCGGCGAATGAGACGGGCACGTAGGCGGCCGTATCGGCTTCAACGGCAAGGCGGGCGGCATTCAGCGAGTCGCTGCGCTGGTGCTGAGCGAGGACAACGCCGACGATTGTCAGCGGCGGTGTGCCATCACCGAGGTCGCGACGCGCCGCAAACAACAGGCAGTAGCCCGCCTCGTCGGTGTGGCCCGTCTTGATCCCCAGCCATCCCGGCACCGTTCCCACGAGCGCGTCGATGTTCACCATGACGGTGCCGTCGGCGAGCGTCGCGCGGGGCAGCAGCATGATGGCGCTCAGCGCGGGCTGGGCAATAGCCGCCGAACCCAGGAGCAGGAGGTCGTTCGCCGTCGACACCGTTGCAGCACTGAGGCCGTCGGCATCATCGAAGTGGGTGTGCGTCATGCCCAGACCGAGCGCCCTGGTGTTGAGACGCTCAACGAATGTGGCGTCGTCACCGTCCACCCAGCGGCCGAGCATGATCGCGAAGTTGTTGGCGGACGGCAGCATCATTCCTTCGAGCAGTTCGCGTTCAGTGAGGCGCTCGCCCACATGCACAACGACGTGGGTGCCGTCTGCGGCGATCACCTGGTGCAGCAGAGTGACGTCGGCTGCGGTGACGGTGAGCGACGGTCCGTCGGCTCCCACCGCCAGTGGCCGCGCGTCGAGGACAGCCAGTGCCGTCATTGTCTTGGTGATAGACGCCATCGGCCTGACCACATCGGCGCCAAGCCCGGCGAGAGGCCCCGCCACCGAGTCCTTCAGCGCGAAGGCTCCCTGGGCAGGCAGGGGGATGGCGGGAGCGGTTCCGGGGACCGTTTGCGCCGCCGGCAGCGTCACGCTCTCGGCGGGTGGGGGCAGGGCTATGTCATAGCGGGTAGCCGCAACCGTAGCTCCGCCACCGCCGGCCGCGGCGGCCAGCGCAAGGACGGCTGTGCGGCGCACCCATCTCCCCACCTGCATGGCGCACTACCGTGCCACAGCGGTGGCGCCGTGGGTGAAAGCAGGACTTTTGCAATACGATCCCGGGGTGTCCGGGCATGACGATCACGACCATCCGCACGACGACCACGGGCACGACCACGATGACCATGGCGATGGTGACGAGGGACACGAGGGACACACCCACGGGCGGCTGACAGCCGCCGACCCCGACGCGCTGCGCGTTGTGCTTCTCTCGTCGGTGGTCCTCGCCGTCGTCGCGGCAGTCGAACTGACCGGAGCATTCCTCTCGGACTCGGCGGGAATCCTCGCCGACGGCCTGCACAACCTCGGCGACGTGTCGACGACCATCGCGCTGGCCGCCGCATTTCTCCTCAGCCGGCGCGCCCCCTCAGCCAGATTCCCGTACGGCTATCACCGTGGTGAGGATCTGGCGGGCCTTCTCGTCCTCGTCCTCATGGTGGTCTCCGCTGTGGCGTCGGGAGTTACCTCCGTCGAGCATCTGATCCACCGCACCGAACCGCACAATCTCGGCCTCGGAATTGCTGTGGCGCTTGCCGGACTCGTGGGCAACGAGGTTGTGGCGCAATACAAAGTGGCGTCGGGAAAGCGCCTGAAGTCCATGGCGCTCGTTGCCGACGGCAAGCACTCGCGAGTGGATGGCCTGGCTTCGCTGGGTGCCGCCATCGGCTTGGGCGGCGCTGCCTTGGGCTTCCCCATCCTCGACCCTATCGCCGGTCTGGCGATCACGGTTGTCATCGCCACTGTGGCGCTGGACACCGCGCGCAACGTCACCGCAAGACTTCTGGACGAGGCGGATGCATCGCTGGTCGACACCATTGCGGCGGAGGCAGCAGCAACCCCCGGCGTGATCTCGGTCACGTCGGTGAGGGCGCGCTGGACAGGACGCCGTGTGCGCGCCGAGATGACAGTCGAGGTCGATCCCGCGATGACGGTGTCCGTGGCACATGGCATCGCCGAGGAGGTTCGGCACCGCTTGCACCACAAAGTTGAATCGCTGGCGACGGTCATGGTGCACCTGGATCCCGCAGGGGAATCCGAAGCCCACTCTCACGTCGCCCACCACGATTAACGAGAGAAGCCCCCGGCCGGAGCCGGGGGCCTCTGCCTATCTCCCGTAGGAGACCGGATTTAGCGCTTGGCCTTCTTGGCTGCCGGTGTCTTGGCAACCGAAGAGCCACCCTTGAGGGCGGTCGAGAGGGTCGTCGAGGGTGCGAAGCGCACGACGCGACGGGCGGCAACCTTCACGGGCTCGCCGGTGCGCGGGTTGCGGCCGGTCCGGGCTGCGCGGTGCGTGGTCTTGAACGCGCCGAAGCCGTGGATGCGAACTTCGTTGCCCGCGGTGATCTGGTCGGAGATGTGCTCAAAGAACCAGCTGACTTCGTCGCGAGCAGCGGTCATCGGCATCTCGCCGCCGTGCTCCTCAACCCAAGCCTGCAGGTCCCGTGCCAAAGCGTCGCGTGTAACCACATTGCTGACTGCCATTTGAAAAACTCCCATGGGGAAATGCGAAAGCGGCGCGAATTGTAGGAAATAGCAAGGACTTTTCACAACTTGCGCATTCGCGCACTCAAACGCGTCAGTGCTGCAGTCGTGTGCTAGGGTGCGCCGATGCCCGTGAGCCGTTCCGGTGTGCCCGATGCACGATGGGACGAAACGCTGCGCCGCGCCGGCGGTCACTTCCTGCAGACATCGGGCTGGGCCAAGGTCCAGGACGCGCTGGGATATGACAGCGTCTACGCCGAATCGGACAACGAGTGGATGTGGTCCGGACATATCGGAAGCGCCGCGGGAATTCGCTACCTCTACGTCCCTTGCGGCCCCACAACAATTCAGGCGACGGCCACCGAGGAATGCGTCGAATCGCTCCTTGAGGCTGCCCGCGAACGGCGAATTTCCTTTGTGCGCCTTGAACCGATGGGCGCCACCAATCTTTTCGTGTTGCTCAATGGCGGCCGCGAGGTCAAACCTGTGCAACCGAAGTACACCTGGGTCCTGGACATCGCCCAAGAGGAGAGCGTGCTGCGCCGTGGCCTCAGCAAGGGCCACAAGGGCAGCATCAATGGCGCCGAGCGCCGCGGACTCTCGTTTCGTAAATCCGAGGATCCGGCCGAGGCGAGCATCCTTATTGACCTAATGCGCAAGACGTCCACCCGCGGTGGATTTCACGTCGCCGGCAAGCGCTACTACACCGAGATGCTCAAACAACTGATGCCGACGGGCGCTGCATCGCTCTATTTCGCCGAGGCGGAGGAGAAGGCTGTTGCCGCCGCCGTCTGCTTCGACTTCAACGGTACGCGCCATTACGCGTATGCCGGATCGGATCCGGAGAGCGCACGGCGCCTATCGGCAGCCGCTCCACTGGTGTGGCGGATGATCCTCGACGCCAAGCAGCAGGGCGCGAAGACGTTTGACTTCTGGGGTGTTCTGCCACGGCCCAAACCCAAACATCCGTGGAGCGGATTCACCCAATTCAAGCAGGCGTTCGGCGGCCGTCCCGAAGAACGCGCGGGGACCTGGGAGATCACCGTGAGGAAATGGCGCCACCGCGCGTACAGGACTGCCAAGCTGGTGCGCCTGTGAGATTTGCCACCGACCCCGAGATCACACGCTGGGACGACATCCTGGCGCGCAATCCCGATGGCGGGCACATCCTGCAGACACGCGCCTGGGGTGAGTTCAAGAGGCGCGGCGGCTGGAAGCCGCGCTATGTCATCGCGGGCACCGGCAGTAACGATGTGGCGACGCTGTTTCTGAGTCGTTCGGTCGCCGGCAGCGGCGAGCTGTGGTACGCACCCAAGGGTCCGGGCGTTGCCGATGCGGCTGCTCTTGCCGACCTCATGTGCCATCACGGTCTGTTCGGTGATGCGTTCTGCATCAAGGTGGAGCCGGAAATCGAAGAGGGTGCTGATCTTGCACCCGTGCGCGAGGCCGGGCTCGTCAAGGCGCCGCGGGATGTTCAGATCACGCGCGCCACGATCATTGTTGACCTGACACCGACTGAGGACGAACTGCTGGCGTCGTTCAAGTCCAAGACTCGCTACAACGTGCGCTACGCCGCCAAGAAGGGCATCACGGTGCGCCACATGCCCGTCGACGACACCACGTGTGACGTTATGTACAGGCTCATGGCGGCGACGCAGAAGCGGGCGGGTTTCACGCTGCGGACGCGGGAGTACTTCGAGGGCTATTGGCGCCTGCAACACGCCTCGGGTCAGGGCGAATTCTTCTTCGCCTTCAGTGGTGACGAAGTCCTCGCCGGCGTTTTCGTGACCCGGTTTGGCAAACGCGCCTGGTACAAGGATGGCGGATCGACCAAACGTCATCAGGAGTTGATGGCGCCACATCTTCTGCAGTGGGAAGTGATGCGCTGGCTCAAGGGTCAGGGTGTCACGTCGTACGACCTCGTCGCCGTTCCCCGTCCGTCAGAGCTGACAGAGGACCATCCGCTCTACGGCCTGCAGCGCTTCAAGTCCGGCTTCAGCGAGCATGTCACTGAATTCATCGGCACGTGGGATCTGCCTCTCCGGCAGCGTCGCTACGCGCTCTGGAATCGCGTGACCGAGAGGGCCGCGCACCAGTGGACCTACCGGGTGCACAAGGACCTTTTTTATTAAGCCCTACTTCCAGACGCGCTTCATGACGACGCGGGCCAGTTTGTCGGAGTCGTGATGCGACGAGAGCTTTTCGTTGACGACGTCGGCGAGGATGAAGTGCACAGGCCGCGTCGAGCACTTGGCTCGGTCGAACGTGACCCGAGCGACACCCGCATCGCGCGCCGAGGGCGGCAGCGGTGGTGTCAGGTTGCTGTTGACGATCACGTAATCGAAGATGTTGCCGCCGATGTGGTCCTCGATGGCGGCAAGATGCTCGGAGACGGTGAATCCCGCGGTTTCACCGGGCTGGCCGGCGACGTTGCAGATGTACACCTTGACGGCAGGCGCGGCGCGCAGTGCGGCGACCATGCCGTCGACGAGAAGGTTGGGAAGGATGGAGGTGTACAGCGATCCCGGACCAATCATGACAAGCTCGGAATCGAGGATTGCGGCCTCCGCCTCGGGATTGATCGGAGGGTTGGCGGGCTCCAGATAGACCTTGTCGATGGGTCCCTCGCCTTCGGGAACATGCGACTCACCGACACGCACCTCGTCGCCGGCGGTGGCGCAGAGCACGACATTGGTGAGTGTCGACGGCACGATCTGGCCGCGCACCGCGAGAACCCTGCCGGACTCGCGTAACGCATGTTCGAAGTCGCCTGTGATCTCCGTCATCGCGGTGATGAAGAGGTTGCCGAAGGAGTGACCGCCCAGCGAACCCTCACCCGTGAAGCGGTGCTGGAACAGGTCGGTCATCAGGTCTTCAGTCTCGGCGAGGGCCGTGAGGCACTGCCGGAAGTCGCCGGGCGGCAGCACGCGGTGCTCGGTGCGCAGACGGCCGGATGAGCCGCCGTCGTCAGCGACAGTGACGATGGCAACGATGTTGTTGGTGTACTTCTTGATGCCGCGCAATGAGGTCGACAGCCCGGTGCCGCCGCCGAGCGCTACGACACGGGGCCCCTTGGCAAGAAGACGGTGCGAGTAGATCTCCTCGACGAGTGCCTTGTCGGAACGGCGGCCGGGAAGGAAGGGCCCGAGGAGTGACTGCCCGAGTTTGTAGAAGCTGAGGATGAGGACCGAGACGCCGACACCGGCGAAAAGCACGGCTCGAACCCAGCGCGGCAGGAACTGAAGCGTCAGGTCACCGACCCAGTTGGGGAATCTCACCGTGGAGTAGGCGTCGCGGAGGACGTAGCCCACCGACAGCGAGATCATCACGATGGAAGCGAAGAGCAGAACCAGCCAGCGCTTCACGTTGAGACCCGGCGTGAACCAGCGCCGCAGATTGGGCGACGGGCGCAGACGGGAATTGAGGTTGTTCATCGGCTGGCCAGGAATTGTCCCACTCTCGCGCTTACGGCCCGCTCAGCGCATTCGCTGCGTCCGACGCTTTGTCCGTGGGGTGTCCGCGGTGGTTGCCTAGTATCTCCCGTTGATGGAAGAGGGAAAGCCCGCAGAGGGCCAGGGGGCAACCCCGCGGGTACCCGAGCCCGCTCCGGCGCCGCCTGCGCCCGAGCCCGTGGCTCAGTCACAGCGCCGCGATCACGATCGCGATCACGACGATCATGGGCACGGCCAGCAGCCGCCCCCTCAGGTCATCTACATCCAGGGCGAGCAGCCCAAGAGCCACAAGCTCCGCAACATCGCCATCGGCTGCGTCGTCGGCGTCGGCGGCCTGGCGCTGATCGGCAATACAGTCGGCAACGTCACCCACTTCGGCGGATCTGGTGGCTATCAGGGTCCCGTCTACACGACCCCTGCGCCCACGCCCGTGCCGCCTCTGAGCCATGTGGTGCCTCAGATCTTCCCGTCGGCCGTCATCACGGTGGCTCACGTCGGCAACCAGGCCTGGGTCGATGTCCAGGTGACCGTCAACAACCTGGGCGATCGCCCGGTTCAGGCGGTGACCATCCATCTGACGCAGGACGGCGTTCCTCTGACAATCGTCGACACCGGCGGCTGGCAGGGAATTCCCGGTGGCGTGCAGATGCCGCTTCTCGGCGTCGGTGCATCCCAGCCGGTGACGCTTCGCGTCGAGGCATGGACACCCAATGTGCCGATCAAGGCTGTCATCGGCGGCAACGGCGTGGCCAACGATCCCACGCAACCGGTGCCGCTCTGCCCGACCGCCACTCGCGGCACGTCGATCGCCTGCACGCTGACGGGCTGACCTCAGCCTCCGGCGGCGACCGCCTCGTCGCGGCGCAGGCGCAGCTTGGCAAGAGTGTGCTCGGCGTCGATGTAGCGCACCGTCCCTGAGTACGAGCGCATCACGAGGCTCTGGGTTTCGACGCGGTCGTCGGAGAGGAAGCGCACGCCGCGCAGCAGTTCACCGTCGGTGATGCCGGTGGCCGCGAAGAAGACGTTGTCGCCCGCGCAGAGATCCTCGCGGCTGAGCACTCGCGACACCTCGTTCATGGACTTGCCCTCGGCGGCGAGGATGGCTTCATCGCCGGGGCGCAGCCAGAGGCGCGCCTGCATACCGCCACCGATGCACTTGAGTGCAGAGGCGGCGAGCACCGCTTCGGGGGCGCCGCCGATTCCCATGAGGACGTCGATTCCTGTGCGGTGATCCATGGCGGCCATGACGCCGGCGGCGACGTCGCCGTCCATGATCAGCTTGACCCGGGCGCCGGCAGCGCGGATCTCCGCGAGGAGATCGTCATGCCGTGGCCTGTCGAGGACGACAACCGTCAGATCTTCGACATGGCGGCCCTCGGCCTTGGCGATGTTCTTGAGGTTGGTGGCGACGGGGGCCGTGATGTCGATGACGTCGGCGGCGCGTGGTCCGACGATCAGCTTCTCCATATACGGCACGTGGGTGAAGTACATGGCGCCCCGTTCAGCCAGCGACACAGTGGCAATGCCGCCGGGCAGTCCACGGGCGACAAGACGGGTGCCGTCGATGGGGTCGACTGCCACATCCACCTGGGGAGGATTGCCGTTGCCCACCGCCTCACCGATGTAGAGCATCGGCGCCTCGTCCTTCTCGCCCTCGCCGATGACGACGATGCCGTCCATGTCGACGTAGCCAAGGGAGGCACGCATCGAGGCAACGGCGGCGCCATCCGCCTCTTCCTTCTGGTTGCGGCCCATGAACGGTGCCGCGGCCATGGCGGCGCCCTCGGTCACCCGCACCAGCTCCAGCGCCAGGTTGCGGTCGATAGGGGTTCCGAGTTGGTGGCGGTTGTCGCTCATGGCGCGCCGATGATAGACCGCGGGGACCCTGCCGCCCCGACCCAACCAGTGGGGCGTAGGCCAGAATCGACGAGACCGCCGCCCCTTCCCAGATCGAGAACCTGTGATCTTCCTCAGCGATTTCCTGCGCGCCGACGTCATTGACGTGGGCCAGCGCCGAGTCGGCTCGGTGCGGGATCTGCTCGTACGCATGGGAGACCCCTATCCGGTGGTGGTGGCGCTGGCGCTGCGTTCCTCGCGCAAGCTGCCCGACGTCATCGACTGGGGGGCCGTTCGCCAGGGGGAGAGCAACGAGCTGGCTCTCAACGTGGCGACGACAGCACTCAAGGAGTATCAGGCCACCAAGGACGTCATCTGGCTGGCCCGCGATGTTCTCGACAAGCAGATCGTCGATACCGACGGCCGCCGCGTCGTCCGCGTCAACGATCTGCAGTTGCAGGTGTCGGCGGGCAACCTGCTGCTCGTGGGTGTCGACGTCGGCGCCCGCGGACTGCTGCGGCGTCTCGGTGCTGAGGGCCTGGGCAAACGCGTCTCGCGCCTCACCGGCCGCAACATTCCGCAGCGCCTTATCTCCTGGGACGCCGTCGACCCCGTGCACAGCGACGAGGAATCGGTGAAGCTGCGCATCTCGCATCGCAAGCTCGCCAAGATGCACCCCGCCGACATCGCTGAGATCGTCGAGCAACTCGGTGGCCGCGACCGCGACGCCATCTTCCAGAGCCTCGACGACGAGATCGCCGCCGATACCCTTGAAGAGTCCAGCGACGAGGTGCAGGCACAGATCATCGCCCGCCTCGACGACGACCGCGCCGCCGACATCCTTGAAGCGATGGCTCCCGATGAGGCGGCGGACATCCTCGGTGACCTTCCCGAGGAGCGTCGCGAAACCATCATCGCGGCGATGGAGGCCGAAGAGGCAGAGGACGTCGAAGAGTTGCTCAGCTACGAGGAGGACACCGCGGGTGGCCTCATGACGACGGAGTTTGTGGCGGTGCCCGCCGGTCTTACAGCCGAGCAGACGATCGACAAACTGCGCGAGCTCGAGCCCGACGCCGAATCCATCTACTACGTGTACGTCGTCGATGACGACGAGCATCTGCTGGGCGTGCTGTCACTGCGCGATCTCATCGTCGCCAAGCCGTTGACGCTGATCACTGACTTCATGATCGAACGCGTCGTCGCGGTTCCGCTGGACGCCCGGCCTGAGGACGTGGCTGCTGTCATGGCCAAGTACAACTTCCTGGCGGTGCCCGTCGTCGACGACGATGACAGGATGCAGGGCATCGTGACCATCGACGACGCCATGGACACGGTGATGCCGGCTGCGGTGCGGCGCCGTGCACGGACGCTGTAATGAAGCGGAGAGGCCGTGAAAAGCCCGCGTCAGAGCGCTGCGGGGAGAGCCCGCGCCGCCGTCGACCGCGCCGGCAGGCTTAGACAACCGGCACCACCACGGCGCCTTGCCGGGCTGTGGCGCTTTCTTGCTGTCCTGGGCCCCGGAATCATCGTCGCCAATGCAGGCAATGACGCTGGTGGCATCTTCACCTACAGCAATACGGGTGCCCGCTACGGCACGTCTCTGCTCTGGGCATTCATCCCCATCCTCATCTGCCTTGTGCTGACGCAGGAGATGGTGGCGCGGCTGGGAACGGTGACCGGTAAGGGCCTGATGGATCTGATCCGCGAACGTTTTGGCGTGCGCTGGACGCTCTTCGCCGCCGTTGTCGTCATCGTCGCCAACGGCGGCACCACCATCGCCGAGTTCGCGGGAGTCGCCGGCGGTCTGGGACTGCTCGGTGTTGGCAGGCCGATCGCCGTCATCGGCGCCGCCGTGCTCATCGGCATTGTCGTGCTGCGCGGCAACAGACGCGTCGTCGAACGCATCTTCCTGGCCCTGGGGCTGACGTTCGTCAGCTACATCATCACCGCACTCACCGTGCATCCCGATTGGGGAGCAATCGGTACGGCGGCTGTTGTGCCCTCGCTGGCACATCCCGGTGTCAGTACGGGTGCGTTCGCCGTCGATTTGATCGCCCTTGTCGGCACCTCGATCACGCCGTACATGCAGCTGTTCCTGCAGTCGTCCATCGTCGACAAGGGATCACGCGTTCAGGACCTCTCCCTGGTCCGCGCCGACGTCGTGACAGGATCAATCTTTGCTGTTGTCGTAGCAGCGTTCATCGTCATCACCACAGCGGCAACTCTCAATCCCGGAGGCCTCGCAGGCATCGGTGTTTCGTCGCCGCAGCAGGCTGCGCAGGCGCTCGAGCCACTCGCAGGCATCCATGCCGAGCAACTCTTCGCCCTGGGTCTTGTTGGTGCATCCCTGCTCGCCGCCGCTGTGCTGCCACTCTCAACTGCATTCGTGGTCTGCGAGGCATTCGGCGCCGAACGCTCCGTTCAGAGCTCGTTTGCCGACGCTCCGCTCTTCTTCACCCTGTTCATCGGCCTCCTTGTCGTCGGAGCCGGCGTAATGCTGTTCCCCGGCGTGTCGATCGCCGGAATCGCCATCGGTACGCAGACGCTGGACGGCATCCTGCTTCCTGTGCTGCTGATCTTCATCCTCGTTCTCGCCAACGACAAACGGCTTCTCGGAGAACGTCGCAATGGCCCTGTCCACAATGCCATCGGCATCGCGCTGGCCGGCACACTGATCCTGCTCACGGGCGTTCTCGTTGTGGCGACAGTCTTCCCCGGTCTGGCGGGCTGATGAGCGCTTGGGCCAGAATGGCGGCCCCACGCCCGCTTACGAGGTTGCTCTGATGATGACCCCCCTGCGCCGGATCGCTGCCACAACGGCGGCGGCTCTGATGCTCGCCGCCTGCTCGCCCGGAACCAGCGGCAACGGCATCAAAGAGGCGACGGTCCAGGACATCATCGCCAAGGTGACCGCCGCGGTCGCCGTCAAGAACACCGTTCAGATCACTGGTAACGTCGCACTGCTGGGCAAGGACGCCAAGGTGGACGTGAAGTTCGACGCGTCGGGCAAGGCAGCAACGGGCACGCTCGTCGTTGACGGCGGCAACATCGTCGTGATCGCCGCCGGTGGCCACGCCTACCTGACGCTGGATCAGAAGGCTGTCGGCCTGCTCGGCCTCAGCGGCATCGCCGCTGCATTCCTCGCGGGCCAGTGCATCGACGTCGGTCAGACTGGGTCGGCCAGCGGGCTGATTCCAGGTTTCGCGGGCAAGCTCCTCGGCGGCAATCCCGCCGACGTCTTCTTCAAGGACACAACGGTGACCAAGGGAGCCGTCGTCACCGTCAACGGTGCTGAGGCGCAGGCGCTGAACATCACCGATGCCACCGCCCCCACCGTCAAGACCGAGCTGGACATCGCCACCAACGGCGATCCCCTGCCGGTGCGGGCTGTCATTACCGACAGCAAGGACAACAGCACAAGCACGCTGACCTTCGCCAACTGGGGCACCCCGGTATCGGCAACGGCACCGACGGGCTGCCTCGACGTCGGCAGCCTTGGTGGCTTCCCCGGCGGAACTGGCAGTACTCCGTCGCCCTCGGCCTCGCCGACGCACTGAGCCGGATTCAGCCGGGGCACTGCGCGCCCACCTGGCAGACAATGGCGCTGATGCGCCGCTGTATCGCCACCTGCCTCGCCGCGCTCATGTCGCTGATGGCTGCCGCCTGCGATGACAGCGGGGCCAACAACGGCATATCGAGGATGACGTCGGGCGAGATCCAGCAGTCGGTGACGGGCAATCTGCGTAACGCGCATACCTTCCATGCCACGGGTTCGGCGGCGTTCGGCACCTTCGCCGTCAGCGACGCCGACATCTCCGTCGACGTTGTGGCTCAGAGCGAGACGGGAACGGCTTCACTGCCCGGCGGCGGCAAGATCAGCTTCGCCTTCACTCCGCACTCCGCCGTTGTGACCTTCGACGCCGCGGCAGGACGTGCGTTCTTCGGTGGCTCGGGAACAACTGCACCGGGGTGCGTTGATTTTGGCGGGGTCGATGACGCGTCGGGCGCTATCGCCGCGTCGCTGGCGCCGCTCAATCTGGTCCGCGGCGAGTCCCCGTTCATCGGCACGTTCTGGGTCAAGGGAGCAACGCACGACGTCGGTGGCAAGGACACGCAGACCCTGAGGGCACCGGACGGGCGGGAGATATCGGTGTACACGCATGGCACTGCGCTGCCGGCGCAGCTGACATTCCCCAACGGTACAACGCTTGCCATCACCGCTCCCGGCGGGGCCGTGGCATCAGCGACGGCGGCAACAACGACGTCGGGATGCCTCACACCGAAGAAGGCACTGCTGCTGATGGATCCCGCATCCAACGGCATGACATTCACACCAGGTCCCGATGTCGCCAAGGCAGTCGAAGCTGCCATCACAGCCAAGGGATCGTTCGACCTCAAGGGCGTCGCCGACATCGGTGATAGCCGCGCCGACGTCGACATTCAGTACGACGGTAAGAATTCGCGGGCGCTGATGACTGCGCACCTGCAGGCGGGCGGCGACCTCACCGCTGTCATCGCCGACGGTCACACCTATCTGACGATGGACGAAAAGGCTGCGCTCGCTCTCATCGGCCTCGACGATGCGGCGCGCAAACTCGCCGGCCATTGCATTGATACGACGGCGTCGGCATCGGGGAATCCCCTTGCTTCGGTGGACCTCGTCGGCTCGGGCCCTGGATCCATCGGCTCCAAATACAACGCAGTGGGTCTGCCGCACAGTGACAGTGGTCACGGAGTGGTCCCGTTGTTCGCGGCAGATAATCAGGCCGCCGGCATTCTTGACGTGCTCACGCATGGTGATCCGCTGCCCATGTTGCTCATCACGGGGTCAGGAAATCAGACGGCGACAATGGCGTTCTCACGCTGGGGCGAGATATTCAGCATCGTCGCACCGACGGGATGCCAGGTCATCGCGCCCTCGTCGACAGCGCCGCCGCGCTTCACGCCTTTCCCCGAGGGATAAGGCTCAGGCGACGGCCGGGGATGTGAGACCGGCAGTACCGAAGGCGCCGATGGCGGCGGCCGCGCAGCGCAACCCTTCGTCGAGTGCTGTTGCGAAGAAGTCGTCATCGTCGCGGCCCGCGCGGGCGCAGGCACCGAG
>JBEPVH010000009.1:0-13560 GCA_041691115.1 bacterium
GTGTATAAGAGTCAGGTCGTCCTCGACCCCGCACTGCTGCGCCCCGGTCGCTTCGACCGTCATGTGACGCGCGACAGGCCCGACATCCGCGGCCGCCGCGCGATCCTCGAGGTGCATGCCCGCAACAAGCCGCTGGACGCGACTGTCGACCTTGAGGTTCTTGCCAAGCAGACGCCGGGATTCTCCGGAGCCGACCTCTCCAACCTCATCAATGAGGCGGCAATCCTCACGGCGCGCGCCAATCGCAAGACGATCACCATGCTTGACCTTGAGGAGTCGATCCTCCGCGTCGTCGCCGGCCCCGAGCGCCGCAGCCGGATGATGTCGGTCAAGGAGAAGGAGATCACCGCCTTCCACGAGATGGGCCACGCGCTCGTCGGCAAGACGCTGGAGCACACCGATCCGGTGCACAAGGTCTCCATCGTCAGCCGTGGCATGGCCCTCGGCATGACCCTGTCCCTGCCCCAGGAGGACAGGTACATGGTGAGCAAGGCAGAGCTCACCGACCAGCTGGCACAGATGCTGGGCGGTCGCTGCGCCGAAGAACTGATTCTCGGCGAGAACAACATCACCACCGGCGCCTCGGACGACATCCGCAAGGTCACCAACCTGGCCCGCAAGATGGTCACCGAGTGGGGCATGAGCAAGAAGCTCGGCACTCTGGCGTTCGGCGAGAAGAACGAGATGGTCTTCCTCGGCCGCGACCTCGGCGAGCAGCGCAACTACTCCGAGGATGTCGCCGCCAACATTGACGAGGAAGTCCACGAACTCGTCAGCGATGCCTTCCGCCGTGCCTCCAAGGTCCTCAAGGACCGCGAATCCGTCCTGCGTGTCCTGGCAGCCCGCCTCATGGAGGTGGAGACCATGGACGGCGCCGAGATGGACAGGGTCATCGCCGCGCACGAGGGTGGCGGCGGTACTGCCGTTGCCGAGGCCAAGGAAGCCGCCCAGGAAACAGGCGAGGCAGCAGCCGGCGCCTGATCCCGGCGGGCATGGTTCATGTGTGAACCGAGCGTCTCTGTGCGTACACTGATGGTGATCGCTTGGATCACGAGGTGACCGAGACGTGAAGCCCACTATCGCTATCGTCGGAGCCGGCAGGGCCGGAGCCGCGCTGGCAACCGCCCTGCACGATGCCGGCTATCGCATCACGGCTGTCTGGAGCCGCCGTCGCGAAGGTGCCGAGACGCTGGCTGCAGCCGTGGGTGCGTCGGTGGCCGCATCGCCTGCCGAGGCTGCCAATGCCGCCGACCTGACACTGCTGACGGTGCCCGACAGCGCCATCGCCAAGGTTGCCGCCTCGCTGGCGCGCGCCCACGTCACCAGCCCGGCCGTCGTCCATTGCTGCGCCGCCATGGATCGCGAGGTGCTGGCACCGCTGCGCCGCGGCGGTACCGCCGTGGGAGCCATGCATCCGCTGCAGGCATTGACAGGTGCCGCCTCAGCCTCGCTGCTGCGCGGCGCGCTCTTCGCCGTCGACACTGACGAGCAGATCCAAGATGCCGTCACCACCATGGTTGCCGACCTCGGCGGGGTCACTGTCGCGGTGCGTCCCGAGGACAGGGCCATCTACCACGCCGCAGCGTCGCTGGCGGGTAATGCGCCATTGGCCCTGCTGGCCACGGCCGCCGACCTGCTCACATCGATCGGTGCGGATCCGG
This sequence comes from bacterium, assembly GCA_041691115.1. Lineage (GTDB taxonomy): Bacteria > Chloroflexota > Dormibacteria > Aeolococcales > Aeolococcaceae > JBEPVH01. Next base: position 1,662 of record JBEPVH010000009.1, read on the forward strand.
CTGCCGCGTCGCGCGGACTGGCTCATCTTCTCGGTGGTGCCGCGGCCAACGCCGAACGTCTCGCCGACGCGGCCGCGGCGCTGACAGGCCCTGTCGTGCGGGACGACGCTGACACCGTGAGGCGCCATCTCGATGCCCTGGCAGACGCCGATCCGCAGGCCCGTGACCTTTATCTGCGCATGGCGATCGCCACCCTCGACCTGGCAGGCCGCGATACCCATCCCCAGGTGGCTGCCCTGCTCGCCGCCATTCCGGTGCGGGTCATCTGAGTAATGGCGGTCACCATCGCGACGATCGCTGCCATGAAGGAGCGCGGTGAACGGTTCACCATGCTCACCGCCTACGACTACTCCATGGCGCGGCTCGTCGCCGAGGCGGAGATTCCCGTCATCCTCATCGGCGATTCCCTGGGCATGACGATGCTGGGATACACCTCAACAGTCCCGGTGACGATGGACGACATGCTGCATCACACCCGTGCTGTGGTCCGCGGCGCGCCCGAGTCGCTGCTTGTCGGCGACATGCCCTTCAACAGCTACCACGCCAGTGACGAGGAGGCCATACGCAATGCGGCGGCGTTTCTTCAGGCGGGTGCTCACACAGTGAAGATGGAGGGAGGCGGCCGGATCACCGATCTGGTTGCCAAGCTCACCGAGCGCGGCATACCTGTGATGGCGCATCTCGGCCTGACGCCGCAATTCGTCAACCTCATGGGTGGCTACAAGGTGCAGGGTCGCGAGGCCGATGCCGCCGCACGCATTCGCACGGACGCCGTGGCGTTGCAGGACGCCGGTGCCTACGCCGTCGTCCTCGAGGGCGTGCCGCGGAGCGTCGGCGCCGACGTGACAGCTGCCCTGCGCATTCCCACCATCGGCATCGGCGCCGGGCCCGATTGCGATGGTCAGGTCCTCGTTATTCACGATCTGCTCGGTCTCAACCGCGGCCATCAGGCGAAGTTCGTCAAGCGTAACGCCGAACTCGGCGATGCCACCGTGGCCGCTGCGAAGGCCTTCGCAGCCGATGTCAGCAGCGGAACATTCCCCGATGACGAGCACTCCTACTCCTGAGCCGCTGCGGCTGCTGACACCGGGCGAGTTGCATAACTACTCGCGGTCGCAGATCGCGGCGGGACGGCGCATCGGCCTTGTACCGACGATGGGAGCGCTGCACGCGGGGCATGCTTCGCTGGTGCGGCGCGCCCGCGATGAGTGCGACATTGTCATCGTCTCCATCTTCGTCAACCCCACGCAGTTCGGTGCCGCCGAGGATCTCGACAGGTATCCGCGTCCACTTGCCGATGACATGGCGCTGCTGGCGTCGCTCGGTGCCGACGCCGTGTTCACGCCCGACGCGGCTGCGATGTATCCGCCGGGGTCGGCGACGACAGTCAGTGTGGGCGGCACGCTGACCACGACATTCGAGGGCGCTCTGCGCCCCGGCCACTTCGACGGAGTGGCGCTCGTTGTCAGCAAGTTGCTCGCCGCAGCGATTCCTGACTCCGTCTACTTCGGTGCCAAGGACGCACAGCAGTGTGCCGTTGTCAGGCGCCTCATCACCGACCTCAACCTCGGCTGTGACATGGTGGTGTGCCCGACCGTTCGCGACGCCGACGGCCTGGCACTGTCCAGCCGCAACGTCTATCTCGACGCCGCGTCACGGCGCCAGGCGCTGGCCATTCCCCGGGGCCTGGCTGCGGCCCATGACCTCTTCGCGGCAGGGGAGAGGCAGGCGGCCGTCCTCCTCGCCGCTGTCAGGGCCGAACTCGACAGCAGCCCCGATCTGCATCTCGATTACGCCGTCATCGTTGATGAATCAACGTTTCTTGAGGTGACCGAGGCGGGCCTTAAATCTCAAATCGTGCTCGCTGCTAGAATATCGGACACCCATCTCATTGACGTGTTGAGACTGGGGGCTGATGAGACACCGGCAGTGCGCCAGGACTCGTCACCGGTTAGGGGGGAGGCACCGGACGTCGCCGGTGTCTAAAGGAGCAGACGTGGGCTACGTCATCCTGTCAATTGTCCGCCGCGGGGTCGCGTTGGATGAGCCACACCCCGGCTGCCGATGAATCAAGCCCAGGCCACAGCTAACGACGGGGCCATCGATGTTCTGATCATCGGTTCGGGCATTGCCGGGTGCGTCGCAGCGCTGACAGCCGCACCGCGTGCACGCGTCGCCGTTGTCACTGCAGGTGCACTCGACTCCGGATCCACCAACTGGGCGCAGGGCGGCATCGCTGCTGCCCTTGGTGCCGATGACTCGCCCTCGGCGCATGCCATCGACACCATGGATGTCGGCCGCGGTCTCTGCAACGGCGACGCCGTCGGCGCTCTCACCGGTGAGGCCCCGTCGCGCATCAACGAGCTCGAGTCCTGGGGTGTGCAGTTCGACCGCGATGAGAACGGCGAGATTGCGCTGGGCCGCGAGGCGGGCCATAGCCGCAGCCGCATCGTCCATGCCGGCGGTGACGCGACAGGTGCGCACATTCAGGCAGCGCTGTCGGCGCGGCTGCGGGCCATCGGCACCACCGTCTACGAGAATCACTGCGTCGTCGACCTGCTGAAGAATCCCAGCGGCCGCTGCTACGGCGCCGCCGCCGTCGACATGGAGACGGGCGAGATCCGGATCCTGACAGCGTCCGCCGTCATCCTGGCATCAGGTGGTGCGGGGCGCCTCTGGAGCCACACCACAAATCCTTCGGGTGTTCGCGGCGAGGGCATCGCCCTTGCCTACGCGGCAGGTGCCGTCGTCGAAAGCCTCGAGTTCATGCAGTTTCATCCGACGGCACTGGCCCTCAAGGGTGCGCCTCAGTTCCTGCTCTCCGAGGCGATGCGCGGCGAGGGAGCGCAGATCATCAATGCAGAGGGCGTGCGTTTCGTCTCCGCCGTTGATCCGCGCGGTGAGATGGCCGGGCGTGATGTCGTATCGACAGCCATCTGGGCCGAGCTGCAGCGCAGTGGCGCCGAATCGGTGTTCCTCGACTGCCGCCCCATCGGGGCATACGCAGCACAGCGCTTTCCGACAATCGCCGCCACGCTGGCGTCGCATGGCATCGACATGCTGACGCAGCCTGTACCGATCGCGCCCGCGGCGCACTACATGATCGGTGGCGTTAGAACTGATATCGACGGAGCCACATCAGTCCCCGGCCTCTATGCCGCGGGTGAGGTGGCGTCCACGGGCGTGCACGGCGCCAATCGACTTGCCAGTAACAGTCTGCTCGAGGGTGTTGTGTTCGGCCGCCGTGCCGCCGACGCAGCGCTCAAAACAATGGGAGAGATGCCACCGCCGCGTCCACGTGTGGCGGTGTCGACAGTGGGGATGGGAGAGGACGACGCGACAGCTGACGCCATGAGGCGCCTGCGGTCGGCAATGTGGCGGGGTGCCGGGATAGTCCGGGACGCCGCCTCACTCGCTGCGGCACGAAATGTCGCAGCAGAACTGGCAGCGACGACGGGTGACAGACTCGCCGATCGCCGTCTTGCCGCCGCGGCCGTCACGGCCACGCTGGTGTGTGAGTCCGCGCTACTTCGGGGGGAGTCGCGCGGCGTCCACCAACGTTCGGATTATCCCACCACCGCCGACACCTGGCTTGGCGTAACCGCCATGCAGAGAGAGAAGGGAAGAAGCTTTGACCGCAACGCTTAGCTCCGCCATCGACGCGCTTGCACCGGAAACCCTGGACTCCATCATTCTTGCCGCCCTTGCCGAAGACGTCGGCGCGGGTGATGTCACATCGGACGCAACGATTCCTGCTGACATGACCTGCCGCGGCAAGATCGTGTGCAAGCAGGACGGCATCGTCGCCGGTCTCTCCGTCGCCCAGCGTGTCTTCGAGCTTGTCGATGACCGTCTGCAGTTCGATTGCAAGGCAGTCGACGGCGAGAAGGTTCAGGAGGACCAGATCGTGGCGCGCCTCTTCGGGCCCGCCCGCGGCATGCTCAAGGCCGAGCGTGTTGCCCTCAACTTCTTGCAGCACCTCAGCGGTGTCGCCACCATCACCGGCAAGTACGTCAAGGCTGTTGACGGTACCAAGGCCAAGATCCTCGACACCCGCAAGACCACGCCCGGCCTGCGCGGTCTGGAGAAGTACGCGGCCCGCGTCGGCGGCGCCGTCAACCACCGCATGGGCCTCTTCGATGCCGTCCTGATCAAGGACACGCATCTGGCGCTCGCCGGTGGTATCTCGCCCACGCTGCGTGCTGTGCGCAAGGCCTACCCCGGCTCTGAGGTCATCATCGAGGTGAGCAACCTTCAGGAGCTGGAGCAGGCGCTCATGGACAAGGCACCGCGCATCCTTCTCGACAACTTCGCACCCGGACAGGTCCGTGAGGCGATGACGATGATCCGCGGCCGCGCCATCGTTGAAGTGTCGGGCGGCATCCGCCCCGACAATGCCCGGGCCTACGCCCTGGCCGGCGCCGAGTACATCTCCGTCGGAGCCCTGACCCACTCGGCCACCGCTCTCGATTTCTCGATGAAGGTCACCCGCTACTAGATCCGTGGCGCGCCCGTCCCGCGTTGATTACGCGTTGGGCGGGCGCCGCCAGTCGGACGCGTCGCGCCATGTGGTGCCATCCCACCAGTGCGCCATATCGGCTGTCCACGTCACCATGACGCGCGGGTAGCCCTGCTGCGCACTGCGGCCCTGCACGACGAGACCGAGAAGAACAAACGCTGCGAGCGCCGGCAGCAGGGCCAGCACTATGGGTAGCGACATCGCGTCGCATGCGCCCGCGGCGATCAGCCATACCACCAGGCTGATGACCGCTGCTCCGAATAGTTCCGACTCCGGCGCTTTCGCCGCCGGATTCACCGGCGAGAGTTGCTGCAGGTATCCGGTCGTTGGGTCGAGGATTGCGGGCGGACCCACCGCCGCGGGGGCGCTGCGCGGTGGCGGCATCAGCGCGATTATTCGTGTGGGCTTGTGCAGCAGCAGTCCGGTGCCCGCCAAAGCCCACGCGAGGAATATCGGAAGCGGCACGCCGGAAAACGGGGGAGACCTCAAGAAGCTGAACCCGATACTGACGGAGACGAAGAACGAAATTACCTTGATGAGGATGGCGATGCCGACGTCGGACCGGGTCCCCGACACCAGAGCCGCACCTGCCAGAAGCGGCACCAGGGCATCGCCCATGTAGATGTAGCGGTCATTGATGTTGATCGCCGCGATGAAGAAGTTCACCTGAACGATGCTGACCACAGCCATCAGCAATGATGCCAGCACCAGACCCTTGCCGAAGCGCTCGCGTTGCCGGGGGGCCATTTAGATCTCGAGACCGCCACTGGCGACGGGACCGCGCGACATCGCGTCGATGCGGGCGATGATCCCGTCGAGGACGGTGACGGCCGCCTTCCATCTGGGCATGAGGTCGGCGCAACTCTCCTGGCCGGCGCGCATCTCGATCACATGGTTGGTGTGGTCGCGTGATGCCGTTGCATGGGCCGCTGCGAGGCGCGTAAGGCATCCACCGAGCCAGTCGCCGGGAAATGCCGCTCTGACGCTGTCGACAAGTGCCAGGGCACCGTCCCAGCGGGCGGCCACCTCGGTTTCATCCTTGGCGAAGGACGTGTACTTGGCGGGGCTGTCGTAGTCGTCGTGCGCCGCGAACATGCCGATGGCATGCGCGGCTGCGTAGCCATCGACGTCGTCGCGCATGCTGAATTCGTGGAGGCAGCGCCACTGCTCGGCGGTTGGCGAGTTGCCGACGCCGAGGCGCTGCAGTTGATACGTGATGGGGCCGGCGAACTCGATGACCTCGGCAAGCCCTTCCATGCCGTTGGCTGAGGCGAAGGTCAGAGTGTCGCCCGCTGCCGTGGTCACGGCTTCCGCAATGTCGTCGGCGACCCCCGGGGGCATGGTTGCCAGTTGGTTGACAAAAGCACCTCCATCCCGCAGGTGCAGGCGTACCTGAGACGTGATGATGGCCTCGCCGCCCTGCGTGCTGCGCGTGATCTTCAAACCGTCGGAGGCGGTGACAAGGTCAATGCCCGCGTCGACCAGCGGTCCGGCGCTCAGCAGGTCGACCAGTGACAACGACATGTCGCGCTCGTCGGCGAGAGAGACGGGACCGTCCTCGTGAGCTTCGACCAACTGATCGCCGTCAGCCTTCAGTCCCAGGGCGCGCACCAGGATCGTTTCGAAGGAGTAATCATGGTTGTGGGCAACCACTGTGCGTATCGCATCGGCGAATGCACCTGCGTCGCTCTGAGGGCCGTTGGTCATTGGATCCCTCCGGTGACCCTCTCACCCCCAGCAAACCATCACAACCCGGACACCGGGCGGACGATCTACGCCTCGAGTGCGGCGACGAACTCTTCCTGTAGCCAGGAGAGCAGGGTCATCATGCGGAACTCGGAGCGATCCCTCTGCGCCGCATCCATGCGGGTGTCCCAGGTGTCGTCATCGATTCCCAGGGACGCGCCGGCAGCCAGACGCAGATGGTTCATGGCCCGCAGCCACGAGTAGGCAGTGGGCTCGGTGAGGACGATGGTGTCCTCGCCCGACGCCAGGGATTCACGCATGCCCTCGATGTCGGTGTCGCGGCCCTTCTCGATGTCGGGACGGACCCACCTGTCGAACTCGGCCTGATGCTGGTCGTCCTCGTAGGCCCGCGGCGCCTGGTGAAGTGCCTGGCCGACAAGCGGCATCAGCTCATCGAGGACGTGGAGCAGTGCCTCACGCTCGTGAATGTCGAGGCGCAGCTGAACACGGCCCCGGCGGTGGAGTACCTGTGCCACGTGGTCCGGCTTACGGACGGGCCAGCGTGGCCTGGAGGCCGAACGCGTGCAGGTGGGCTACGGAGATCTCAGCCTGCTCACGGGGCTGCATGGCGACGATCGCCTTGCCCTCCTCGTGGACCTGGAGCATCAGCTTGTGGGCAGTTGAGTGGTCGTGGCCGAACAGCTTTCGCAATACCAGGGTCACGTATGACATGAGGTTGACCGGATCATTCCAGACAACCACGTTCCATCCGTGATCCCGGTGGGTGCTCTTCTGCTCCTCAAGAACCTTCTCGGGAGCAACGGGAGTATCCACAGCCATGTGTATAGATTAGTCGAGATCCCGATCCGAAAGCCAGCCCGCCTTGCCGCCCGAGGGCGAGATCAGCGAGCGGTTTCGGTGGGGAAGCCCGAGCCGGAGCCCGGGGTGCTCATATCGAGGACCGATGACCAGACAGCGTGTGTCTGTGCAGGGGCGGGTGTCGGGCCTTCCAGAACGGCCTGCAGCGGCAACTCGCAGCTGTGGCAGACGATCCAGATGGGACCCGGCTCGACGATACGCCTCTCCAGCCGGTGGCGCTGTCCGCAGTCCTCGCAGGTGATAGAAACTCTCATCGCGTTGCGCAGTCTCTCGCTGCCACGACACAGGCCCAAGACCTACGTGTCTAGGGCCGGAAACGGAGTGCAACGGAACGCCGATACGGACGGATTCCGATCTCGGGGCCGTCTGCGATGCTCAACTCGAACAGGGTGCTAAACTCCCCCGCGTCGCACCGGCATCGGCGCAAGCGCGCCGATCAGAGCCATAACGCGGCAGTTCCGCGGCCCAGCCGCACCGTGATCCTGGCCCGAGGGGGGCTGGGACATCGCAACTGAAGGAGAGCTTTGGCGCCGACCACCACCTACGAGCCCGAGAACATCACGATGGAGGAGCTCCTCAACGAGGCGGCTCATCTCATCCGGGCTCTCGCCCACGGCGATATCGTCGAGGGCGTCGTCGTCCGTGTCGATCCCGACGAGGTACTCGTCGACATCGGCGCCAAGTCTGAAGGCGTGATCTCCAACCGTGAGCTGAATGGCCGCGGTGAGGAGCCCGTCAAGCTGGAACCCGGTGAGACCATCAAGGTCTACGTGATCCAGCCGGAGAATGAGGACGGCAATGTTGTCCTCTCTCTTAAGAAGGCACGCGCCGAGGGCATCTGGCAGGCCGTCGCGGAGAAGGAGTCGGACGGCGAGATCGTCGACGCCGAGGTTCGCGAGCAGAACAAGGGTGGCCTGATCGTCAACATCATGGGCCTGCGCGGATTCCTGCCCAGCAGCCAGGTGGCGCGGCAGTTCTCCGGCAATCTCCTGGACCTGGTGGGGACCAAGATCCCCGTCAAGATCCTCGAGGTCAATCGCAAGCGCAACCGCCTCATCGTGTCGCAGCGTGCGGCGCAGGACGAGGACCGGGCCCGCCAACGCGAGGAACTGTTCGAGAAGCTCCAGGTCGGCGATCTGATCAACGGCAAGGTGTCCGGTCTGACCTCCTACGGTGCTTTCGTCAACCTCGGTGGCGCCGATGGCCTCATCCACATTTCCGAGCTGTCGTGGGACCGCATCAACAACGTGAGCGACATGCTCGCGGTGGGCGATGACGTCAACGTCAAGGTCATCAAGCTGGATCCCGAGCTCTCGCGTATCTCGCTGTCGCTGCGGCAGATGAGCGACGATCCCTGGGATACCATTGAGGACCAGTTCCCGCCCGGCAAGGCTGTTGAGGGCGAGGTCACCAAGACCAAGAAGTACGGCGCCTTCCTGCAGATCGCCGACGGCGTCGAGGGCCTGCTGCACATCTCCGAGCTGTCGTGGGACCACGTCGAACGCACCGAGGATGTCCTCAAGGTCGGCGAGATGGTCTCCGTGATGGTTCTCTCCGCCGACAAGCTGCGCCGTCGCATCTCGCTGTCGCTGCGTCAGTTGCACGGTGGGGCACCCGAGGGTGTGGAGTTTGAGCCGCCGGCCTACGACATCCCTGATGACGACGACGATGACGATGACGCGCCTGTCGTCGCCAAGACCAAGGCAGCCGCTGTCGTGGAGGCTGCACCCGAAGCCGAAGCCGAAGCCGACGCCGAGGCCGAGGTCGCAGCCGAGCCGGAAGCGGAGGCCGAAACCGTTGCCGAGCCTGAGGCCGTTGCCGAGCCCGAAGCGGCCGCTGAGCCCGCCGAAGAGCCGGCCGACGCGCCCGTCGAGGAGCCCGTTGCCGAGGCCGAGGCAGTCGCGGACGACGAAGACAAGTAAATCCACAGGGCCGCCCGGGGCGGCCATTGGGACGACACGAACCCGGTCCGGGCATTGCGCCCGGGCCGGGTTTCGTCTTATGGGGCCTGGGATTTCGGCAAACGCCGAGGCAACGCGTTTGATCCTGATTCACACATTTCCACAGGTCCGCGTGTCCGGTTCGAGTCAACGGTCAGAGGCTCGTCATCGACAAAGTTGCTTAGCCTCGGATGTGGACGGTCATAATGGGGGCGTCCCCCACCCGTCGACCTCTGACCCTGGCCATCCGTGGCGGGGCTGGACAGAGACGAAACTGCCAAGGAGGCAGCTGTCCCGTGTACCCATTCGAAAGGTTCACCGAAAGAGCCAAGAAGGTTCTCACTCTGGCGCAGGAGGAGGCTGAGAGGTCTCATCACTCCTACATCGGGACCGAGCACCTGCTCCTCGGCCTGCTCCGCGAAGGCGAGGGACTGGCTGCCAAGGTTCTCAACAATCTCGGTGTCGAGATCAACAAGGTCCGCAGCACCATCGAGTCCGTTCTCGGTCGCAACGAGCGGATCATCATCCAGCAGATCATCCCGACGTCGCGCGTCAAGAAGGTCATCGAGATCTCCTTTGAGGAAGCGCGTCGCATGGGTAACAACTACGTCGGTACCGAGCACCTGCTGCTCGGCCTGCTCATTGAGGGAGAGGGCATCGCCGCCCATGTCCTCGAGGATCTCGGCGCCAACCTGGAGAAGGTGCGTGGCGAGATCGAGCGCCTGCTCCACGAGTCGGGACTCGAAGAGGAGTCCAAGGACACTGCCAAGAAGCCGAGCAAGACTCCGCTGCTTGATCAGTTCTGCCGCGACCTCACCGAGCTGGCAATCAAGAACACGCTGGATCCCGTCATCGGCCGCGCCATGGAGATCGAGCGCGTTGTTCAGATCCTGAGCCGTCGTACCAAGAACAACCCGGCACTCATCGGTGAGCCCGGCGTTGGTAAGACTGCGATCGCCGAGGGCTTGGCCCAGGCGATCATCCTCGGCAATATCCCCGAGTCGCTCATGGGCAAGCGCGTGCTCACGCTCGACATGGGAGCGCTTGTCGCCGGTACCAAGTACCGCGGTGAGTTCGAGGAGCGCCTCAAGAAGATCCTCGACGAGATCCGTCAGTCGCGCGAGGTCATTCTCTTCATCGACGAGCTGCACACCCTGGTGGGTGCCGGCGCCGCCGAAGGAGCTATCGACGCCGCCAACATCCTCAAGCCTGCTCTGGCCCGCGGCGAGATCCAGTGCATCGGTGCGACGACGCTCAACGAGTACCGCAAGTACATCGAGAAGGACGCCGCCCTCGAGCGTCGCTTCCAGCCGGTGTTCGTCGACGAGCCCAACCTGCAGGAGACCATCGAGATCCTGCACGGCATTCGTGCTCTCTACGAGAAGCATCACCGCGTCAAGATCACCGACCTGGCGCTCAAGGCGGCAGCCGAGCTGTCCGTGCGCTACGTCAACGATCGTTCGCTGCCCGACAAGGCAATCGACCTCATCGATGAGGCGTCGGCGCGCGTGCGTATGAAGCTGACCACGACGCCGGACGACCTTCGCACCATGCAGAAGGACATCCGCGAGCTTCAGGGTCAGAAGGAAGAGGCGATCGCCAACCAGGACTACGAGACGGCGGCCAACTTCCGCGACAAGGAAAAGAAGCTCAAGGAGAAGTACGTCTCTCTCGAGATGAAGTGGAGAGACGAACTCGGCCAGCAGACTCCTGACGTCGACGAGGAGAACATCGCCGAGATCATCTCCTCGTGGACCGGCGTCCCCGTGTCGCGTCTGGTGGAGGAGGAGACCTCCCGCCTGCTGCGCATGGAAGAGGAGATCCACAAGCGCCTCATCGGCCAGGACGATGCCGTCAAGGTCATTGCCCAGGCCGTGCGTCGTGCCCGTGCCGGTCTCAAGGACGCCAAGCGGCCGATCGGCTCGTTCATGTTCCTCGGCCCGACAGGTGTCGGCAAGACGGAACTGGCACGTGCCCTGGCAGCGTTCCTCTTCGAGGACGAGGACGCCATCATCCGCCTCGACATGAGCGAGTTCATGGAGCGTCACTCCACTGCTCGTCTCGTCGGCTCGCCTCCCGGATACGTCGGTTACGACGACGGTGGTCAGCTCACCGAGGCTGTTCGCCGTCGCCCCTACTCCGTCGTGCTCTTCGACGAGATCGAGAAGGCGCATCCCGAGGTCTTCAACATGCTGTTGCAGATCCTTGAGGACGGCCGTCTGTCGGACGCCAAGGGCAAGGCTGTCAACTTCGCCAACACCATCATCATCATGACGTCGAACGTCGGCGTCTCCGGTCTCAAGACGACGATGTCGCTCGGCTTCCAGCCGGCGATTCCGGATGAGAAGACCACGTCGCATGAGCACACCAAGATGCGCGACATGATCATGGAAGAGCTCAAGCGACAGTTCCGCCCCGAGTTCCTCAACCGCGTCGATGCGGTGGTGGTGTTCCATCGGCTCAACCACGAGCAGATGCGCAACATCGTCGACCTCATGCTTGCCAAGGTGGGCCAGCATCTGTCGGCGCAGGAGCTCAGCTTCAACGTCACTGACAAGGCCAAGGACAAGCTGGTGGACGAGGGCTTCGACAAGCTCTACGGGGCGCGCCCCTTGCGCCGCGTCATCCAGCGCGTCATCGAAGATCCGCTGTCCGAGGAACTCCTCCGTCTCAAGCACGGCCCCGGCGATTCCGTCTTCATCGATGTCGGTGAGGATGGCGAGGTCAAGATGAACCTCGTGCCCAAGGCGCCGAAGAAAGAGAAGAAGGAGAAGGCCGAGGCCGCTGCGGGAGCTCCCCCGGCCGAAGGCTAGAAGAGGCACTTCGGCGTGGGGGAGGCGGCGACGGCGAGTCTGGCCGGCAGGCGTCTTGATGC